>JAQCJA010000074.1 GCA_027593305.1 bacterium | reverse complement strand
TCCAGATCCTTCCAAGTGGGGGCGGAGTCCAACTTAACACACTGTCCGAATTTCGGGGACCACCTCTGTACGACATCGATGCCGACCTGCTGCGCCTGGAGCCACAGACGACGTTCTTCGGTCGCCCTCTGGTGTTTGCCCCGCAATTCAATTACAGCACCGGGTACCACTACTTTCCGCGTGCCGGCAGCGCCTACATCCAGGATCGCATCGAGGGTGAGAATCGCACGACGTTGTCCTTTGGTGTGCGGCTGGATTTTCTCGACCCACGCGCCGAGCGCCCCGCCGTGGAACTGATACCGACAACGGCCGAGCAGTACAACGAAGAAGTGACGGGTCTGACACCGGCACGGGTGAAGTACCACGTCAGTCCGAGACTGGGTGCCTCGTTCCCCCTGTCAGACCACAGCGTCTTCTTCGTCAACTTCGGGGAGTACGTGCAATTCCCACTGTTCGATCATCTGTACTCGGGTCTGGACAATGTCAGCCTGCGTGGTGGCGTCAACGTACTGCGTGGCAACCCCGATCTGCTGGCAGAGAAGACCCGCGCCTTCGAAGTCAGCGTACGCCACGAACTGACACCCGAAATCGTCGGCTCCGTCACCTATTTCCGCAAAGAGACGCGTGATCAGATCGACGCCAAGACCTTTGTTCCCACCAACAGTCGCATCGCCGGTGATTACGGCTTCTCGGAGTTCGTCAACAATCCCACGGCGACGGCGCGCGGCCTCGAGTTCCTGTTGTCGCGCCCCCGGGGCACCGTGCGCGGCAATCTGTCGTACGCGCTGATGCGCACAGAAGGTTTGAGCGAGTCCGAAGACCAGGGCATCAACCTGGCGCAGTGGGGTTTCCCGGTAGCCAACACGCCCTTCCCGTTGAGTTGGGATCAGCGTCACACGGTCAAGGCGGATCTGGTCATGGACCTGCCCGGCGGGGCGCAGATGGATATCGTGTGGCAGGCGCACAGCGGTCGACCGTATACCTGGTACCCCTCGACGGACGGTTTCACGGCGGACAATCCCGACCAGCCCTTCATTCCCAACAATCGGCGCATCGCCGACTACAGCCTGCTGAATCTCAAAATCAGCTGTCCCCTGCCCATGGCGTGGGGTGTGGGACTGACGGCATATCTCGACGCACGCAATATCACCGATGCGCTGAACGTGCGCTGGGTCGATTCATCCGGCCGTGTCGGTGGTGAGTTGTCTGATCCGACAGCCTACTACCCGCTTCGCCGTGTGCTGCTGGGGCTACGGACACAGTTCTGATGAGACCTTTTCGCCATCGGATCCTGGCGCTCAGGACCTTGCTTGCGTCGTGCCTGGTGATCCTCTCCTGCAGCGAGCAACTGCCGACTCGTATCGTGCCGGAAAGCCCGTTGACGATCGCGGATGTGGCCATCAGCCAGGGAACCGGCGACGACGGCATCCAGGTCACCGTCAGCGCCAGTGTGCGCAACGACTTCGACGAGACGTTTGATGGCGTTGTTGCTGTCACCGGGGAGCTGCACATCTGGTGGCCACGGCGCCCGGATGTGGAAGCGCACATTCCTCTGTCCTTCAGTGACCAGATTCGCCTGGCACCGGGGCAGAAGTATCGCGTGGAACAAGTGTGGTCGCTGACAACAGACGACGGTCGCGATGTGCTCGATCTGCTTGTGTTCTCCGCAGCCGACATTCGCTTTGGCGTGGTCTATGCCCAACCCGAAACGTTCGTCGCCAGCCTGCGCATGACGGTCTTTCGTGAGACCGGGCTGCTGTCCACAGGGCCGCGGGAATTCACCCTGCAGGGCTGGAGAGTCATCAGCGACGACGATCGCTAGATGGAGCCCATGCCTTCACATGCCCGAGCCGGTCGTGCCGCCCTGGCGCTGCTGTTCTTTTTCTCCGGCTTCACCGGGCTCATCTATCAGGTGCTCTGGGTCCGCCGCTTTACCCACGTCATGGGCAGCAGTTCGGTGTCGGTCAGCGTCGTCATCGCCGCCTTCATGGGAGGCCTGTTTCTCGGCGCGGTACTGCTGGCACGTTTGCTGCACCGTTGTCGCGTTGAGCTGCGCTGGTATGCTGCACTCGAAGGGCTGATTGGCGCCTGGGGATTGCTCTTTGTCTGGTCCTTTCCCCATCTGGCCGACGTCTACGGGTGGCTGCCGCAGGGCGGCTCGGGTTTCGTCGGGTTGGCGGCGAAGGCGTCATTCTCGGCGCTGCTGATTCTGCCGCCGACGGCAGCAATGGGAGCGACGCTGCCGCTCATGGTGCAATACGTGGAGCGGCGCGGCAGCAGTTTTGCCGATGCGATCGGCTGGCTCTATGCCGTCAACACGGCCGGCGGTGCTTTTGGGGCCCTGCTTGCAGGGTTCGTGCTCATCGAGTTTGTCGGCATCAACACAAGCCTGCTGTTGATGGCGGCCATCAATCTTGTCGTGGGCCTGGCAGCCTGGCGAATGGCCGCCGAACCCGAAGGCAGAACGGAACCTGCGGCGGCGGCAGACGAGCCGGCAGGGGCTGGCGCCGTGTCGCCCTTGCTGGCCGTCGCTTTCGCCTCCGGCTTTGCCGCGATCGGCTGCGAGGTGTTATGGACCCGCGGGTTGAAGTTCATCATCCAGAGCAGCACGTATTCGTACTCGTTGATCCTTGGCCTGTTTCTCGTCGGCCTCGGGCTCGGCGGCGCCTGCTACCGGCGATGGTGCACCGGTGTCGACCAGCGACTGCTGTATGGCCGCCTGCAGATCGGCATTGCCGCCTGGGTGCTGCTGACACTGTCCCTGCTCTACAGCATCGCGCCGATGCCCTGGTTTCAGGATGGCCTGCTGCGCCTGGTGTACGACAGTGCCTATCACTGGAGTCTGGCGCTGCTCACGTTCGGTCTGATCTGCTCCGTCGTCCTGTTGCCACCGACGATCGCCATGGGCGTGTTGTTCCCGGCGTTGAGCAATCTCTACCACCGCAGCAGCGGTCGTCTCGCCGGCCGCTCTGTGAGTGCCGTATTCGCCAGCAACACGATGGGCAGCATTGCCGGCGCCATCGTTGTCGGCTTTGTGCTGTTGCCTCAGTTTGGCATCCGCGGTGCCCTGATCCTGATGGCCGCCATCAGTCTCGTGCTTGCGTGGCGGTTTCTGTGGCCGCGACAACGGCGGCTGGAGCTGCTCGCCGGTTCCGGCATCTGGCTGCTGCTGCTGCTGGCCGGCTTGCAGGGCCCTCATCTACTGGGGCGTGGCGAACTGACGACGGACCACGTCCTGTTCTATGACGAGGGCCTGATGTCGACTGTAAAGGTCTACCAGCGCGACGATCAGCAGCACATGAGCATCGATGGCTCGCGCATCGCCTCGACGGCGCGTGACCTGCGTCAGAAGGAGCAGCTCGTGGCGCACCTGCCGGCGTTGCTGCGCTCCGGAGTAAGGGACGTGCTGGCCGTGGGACTGGCCAGCGGCATTACCGCGCACAGCATCGGACTGCATAAAGAGGTACGGCAGATCGATATCGTCGAGTTGATCGCCCCCGTATTCGAAGCCAGTCGCTACTTCGCTGCCGACAACGGTCAAATCACGCAAGACCCGCGCGTGCGCCTTGTACACGACGACATCTACGCCTGGCTGCAGTACCACGACGGCGACTACGATGCCATCGTCTCCGATGGTAAGCTGGGTTCGTTGAACAACGCCAACACCGTGCTGTTGTCCAGGGACTACTACCAGTTGTGTCGCCAACGACTGCGGCCCACAGGGATCTTCGTCCAGTGGGTGCCCATCATTACGCCAGAGTCGGAGCTACGTACCATTCTGCGCACGGTTGCTGCCGGTTTCGAACACATGGGGCTGTTCTACTTCTACTCCTCCGACATTCTCATCGTCGCCTCGCCGACGCCGATCCAGCTCGATGGCAGCCAGATGGCCAGCGTGTTTGCCCAGGAACGTGTGGCAGCAGAGCTGCGTGGCATCGATCTGCCAACACCGGATGCGCTGATGTCCTGCTACCTTGGCAGCTATACGCTCAGCCATGAAGACCTGGTGCCGAACACCTTCGATCGGCCCTACCTGGAGTTCGCCTACCTGCGCGACTGGAAGAGGGGGCGCGACATTCCCGGCGGCTATCGGGCACGCAACATGGCAGTGCTCGTGGAGAATCTTGTCGGCAATGATGGCGCCGCGCTGGCGGCAGCATCCCCCGGACTGACACCCGAACTCGTGGAGCAAGTCCTGCGCATCCCCGCCCTGGAGTTCTATGGCCAGGCGATGGCGAATTTCCGCGGTGGCAGTTACGGTCGTGGGCTGCAATCGTGGCGGCGTTGGAAAGAGTCCGTCACCGTGACTCCGACGCCGTACTAGTCCGGGCTGGCCAGGCCGTCGGCGCTCGTGAGGCGGTCCCACTCAATCCGTGCCTGGTTGTGATCGAGAACGGCCTGCAGGCGCAGGTCGCGGGCCTCAGCCAGTTCATCCTGGGCGTCGAGGACCTCTCGCGCCGAGGACAGACCGAGGTTCTGACGCTGCTCCGCCTCGGCGACGTTCTGCAGCGCCAGATCGACGGTGAGGGTTGAGACCTCGGTACGCTGGCGGCTGATGGTGACACGTCGGTACTGCTCGCGTACCTGTTGCACGACCGCCAGTCGCCGTCGCTCCAGATCGGTGACACCATGCTCCTTTTCCAGCAGTCGCTGCCGGTAGGTCTCGGTCTGTGCGTCGGCCCCCAGAGGCATGCGCAGGTTGAGGCCCCCACGCCAACTGCGGCCATCGGCCTTGCGCAGAGCCTGGCCATTGTCGCCGTAACTGTCGCCGATGCCGCTGAGACCGACCCGAGCGCTGAGGTCAATCTGCGGCCGTGCCGCATCTTCCGCCCGGCGAGCCAGCAGATCGAGGCTCTGCACCCGCAACTGGCCCTGCCGCAGGTCCGGATCGGTGGCCATGGCGCGGACCATGCCGGCCGACAGGTCGACAGAGTCGCTGACATCGTCCCGCGGCGTGGTGGTCAACTGCAACCGGCGATCCCACAGGGAGGGTTCGCGATCGAGACCCGTGAGCGACTTGAGCCGATCCTCTGCCCGGCGCACTTCGCCCTCGGCAACGATGACCTGCTCCTGACGCCGGGCGACACCAACGTCCGCCTGCAGAATCTCACTGCGCGGACCGGCTCCCATCGCCGCCCGTGTCTGCGCCGTCTCCAGCACACGGCGGGCGCCCTGCGCCAGTTGCTCCTGCACCGCACGATGCTCCATGGCAAAGTAGAGGTTGTCGTAGGCGCCACATACGCGGGCCTGCACATCACGAAGCTGGCTGCGCTGGCTGACATGGGCGCTCTGCAGATCGTTCTCTGATAACTGCTGATCCACACGGTTCACTGCACCGCGCCCACGCCACAGAGGGTGGTTGAGTTCGAGGCTCAACTCGGATTCGTACACCGGATCGATCAGGCGAAAGGCGGCGTTGCTCGAGCCCCGCTGGTTGCGCAGGACGATGCCGACCTGGGCGCCGGAGGCAAACTGCTGTTCGATGCCAACGTCGACGCCGACGAGACTGCTCGTGGCTGTGGAGACGCTCTCCAGTGTCGAAATGGATGGCGCCCGCTGCGCCTCATGCACCACACCGGCCTGCAGGCTGCGCCCGAAGCGCGCCGTCTCGGCTGCGACACCGTGCTGCCGGATGCGTGTCAGCAGCCGCGCACCCAACACATCCGGGTTCCGCTCGACAGCCAAATGTATGGCTTCCTCGAGGGACAAAGACAAAGGTGGCGCAGACTCGGCGCCGGCAAGCGAGTTTGCTGCCAGCAGTACCACGGTGACGGCGCGGAAGAGGCGCGTCATGACGAACTCCCTTCAAGCCCAACGGGGGGGGCTGCTATCCTGTTCGATGCGACCGTCGCGCAGCTGGATGATGCGGCGCGCCCGATGCGCGATTTCCAGATCGTGGGTGACGATGATGACGGTCTTGCCCTCGGCGATGAGCTCTTCAAAGAGCTTGACGACCTCCTCACCGGCGGCCGTGTCGAGATTTCCCGTCGGCTCATCGGCGAGGATGACATCCGGATCCGTCGCCAGAGCCCGGGCCAGGGCCACCCGCTGGCGCTGACCACCCGAAAGTTCATTGGGCCGGTGCTCCATACGATCACCCAGACCGACGCGCTCGAGCAACTCTGCGGCACGCTCCTGACGCACGCGACGGCCGGAGCCATTATAGACCAGCGGCAATTCAACGTTGCCCAGAGCCGTTGCATGGGCCAGCAGATTGAAACTCTGGAAGACGAAGCCGATGCGCTCGTTGCGTACTCGCGCCAGCTGGTTGCGCGACAGGCCCTGCACCGGTTCGCCTGCCAGGTGGTAGGAGCCCGAACTGGGCGTATCGAGGCAGCCGAGAATGTGCATCAGTGTCGATTTTCCGGACCCCGAGGGGCCGAGGATGGCAACGTATTCGCCGGCATGGATGTGAACGTCGACACCCTTGAGGGCGGCAACCGTAACGCGACCCATGAGGTAATTCTTGTGCAGGTTTTCGGCTCGTATCATGTCAGTCATTTCCACAGAATCAGATCATTCATTCGTAGCGCAGGGCTTCGGCGGGGTCGACCCGCGAGGCACGAAGAGCCGGGAAGTAGCCGGCGACAAGGCCGATGACGCCGAGGACGATGACGACAATGATGGCCACTGTGAACGACAGAATGGGAATCGGGCGGCCGACGAAGCGGAAGAAGTCCGCCTCCATGGGTATCAGCCCGACAAGGGTCACCAGCAACCAGCTGACGCCGATGCCGACGGCGCCACCGACGGCGGTAGCCAGCAGCGCTTCGAGGATGTACTGACCGAGGATCTGGTAGCCCCGGGCGCCCACGGCAAGACGGATGCCAATGTCACGGGTCGCATTGGTGACGGATACGTACATCACGTTGGCGATGCCGACGCCGGCGACGATCAGGGTGAGGCCACCGATGATGCCGAGCACGACCTGCAGGCCCAGCAGAATGTTCATCGTGACTGTCTGCCCCTCGAGCGTATCCCAGAAGTTGACGATCTCCTCGTCGGCTGGATTGCAGCCGTGGCGTGCGGCGATGACCTGGCGCATGCGGGTCTTCATCCGGTCCATGTCGCGCGCCTGCCGTGGCCGGGCCACGACGTTGCCGAAGAAGCGCGTGTTGTGCATGGCCTCGAAGGTCGTCACGGGGATCCACGTACCATCCCAGTCTGGCCCGCCGTACGTCGACATCTGGAACTTGGGCCGCATGACGCCGATGACGACAAAGGGGCGCCCGTCGATCTCCACCGTCTGCCCCACGGCCTGTTCGCCGGCAGCGAACAGCTCTGCCACAACATCGTTGCCCAGCACACAGACCCGGCGCCGGGTGCGCATGTCGATGGGATCGATGAAGCGTCCCCCCGGTTCGGTGATGATGTTGCGCATGGGACCATACTCCGGCTCCACGCCATGCACACGCCCGCTGCGAAAACGGTCGCTGCGGCGCATCGTCAGCCAGGTGCGGTGCTCGCCGCTGATGGCATCGATTTCCGGGATCGCCTGACGCAGAGCCAGCACGTCGTCCGACGTCAGACGCACGGGCTGGCCTTCGGGCAGGCCCTTGTAGGCCATCGATGTCTGGCCCGGCCAGATGACGACGATGCCCTCACCCATGCCTTTTCCGGATCGCGCAAAGGTGATGCGCAGTCCCTCGCCAAGGGCCAGCATGGTCGTGATGGACGCGGTACCCCAGGCGATGGCAAGCACGGTAAGGGCGATGCGCGTGCGCTCGACAAAGAGCTGGCGCACGACATGTCTGAAGGGGATCACGTGTCAGAACTCCAGCGCTCGTACCGGGTCCATGCTGGCCGCGCGTCGTGCCGGCGCGTAGCCGGCGGCCAAGCCGACCACAGCCAGTACAGCGACCGTGACCAGCGCCACGGTCGGCGACAGTTGCGGGGCTCCGAGCCAGTCCGGGATCGGCAGCGCGTTGATGCCGGCAATCACACCTGCTGCCGTGACGAAGCCGAGAAAGCCACCGATGAAGACAATGAGCAGCGCCTCCAGCAGTACCTGGGCAAGGACATCCGAGTCACGGGCGCCGACGGCCATACGTACACCGATTTCGCGGGTGCGTTCACGCACGACGAGGAACATGATGTTGGCAACGCCGATACCCCCGGCACCCAGGGTGAGGATGCCACCCAGGCCCATCAGGGCTTTGACACCCCAGAAGAACCAGTTGACGAAGCGGTCCATTTCCACCGTGTCCCACATCTGCAGTGCCGCTTCGTCCTGCGGGTCAAAGCCCATGCGGCGCCCCAGATGGCGATAGACGGCTCTCTTCATCGCCTCGGAATCTCCCGGTGTCGCCGGCACGAGAACGGTGTTGGAGACGTCGCGATTGCCCCACATGGAGATGAATGTGGTATAGGGGATAAAGGCGCGGTCCTCATCGGGACCCGAGTAGTTGCTGGTCTGGATCTTCTTCGTCAGACTGCCGATGACGGTGAAGGGGCGACCGTCGACGAATAACGTATGACCGACGGCGTCGGTATCACCGAAGAGCTTGGTCTTCAGTTCGTTGCCGATGAAGATGACACGGCTCCGACCCTCAATGTCGAGGGGATCGAGGAAGCGGCCGCCGGGCATGGGGATCATGTTGCGTGGTTGTTCGTACTCAGGGATCACGCCGGCAACGGCAGCCTTCACCCGGTGGCCACCAAACTCAAGGGTTCGGCCATCGTGCGTCAGTTCGGGTGAGGCCATGCCGATTTCGTCGACTTCGCTGCCCATGCGCAGGACCTCGTCGGCCTTCATCTCTATGGAACGGCCGGGCTTCATGCCGGCATAGGGTTTGGTCGTGCGCGCCGTCCACAGGATGACAATGCTCTCACCCATGCCGTGAAAGGCCTTGTTGGATGCCGCGTGGAAGGCATCACCAATAGCCAGCAGCAGGATCACCGAGAGGGCACCCCAGGCGATACCGGAGACCGCAAGAAACACGCGCAGTTTGCGTGTGCGCAGGTCGTAGAGAAACTGGCCAAAGAGCTCGAGGATCTGCACTACTCGATCTCCCGGATCTCCTTATCGAGGACGACATCCCCGGAGTCCAGACCTTGTGTCAGTTCGACATGGAGACCGTCTGACATGCCGATCCCGACGGCCTGTTCCCGGGGCTCGCCATCGATTTCGGCCGGGGGCAGGCGCACGAAGGTGGAGTCGTTGCGGAAGACGAGCACACGCTCCGGCAGGGCCAGGACCTGGTCCACCCGCCGGACGATGATGTCGGCGTTGGCGGAGTATCCGGCGCGTAACAGCACGCCATCGGGGATCCCGCCAATGGCGATCTCGACGCTGAAGACCGTGGCGCTTTCGCGCTTCTCCGATTGCAGGGCGATGCGGGACAACACGCCCGTGACGATGCTGTCCGGGTAGGCGCCCACACGCAGCTCCACGGGCAGGCCCTCGTGGATCTTGCCGACATCGATCTCGTCAACGGTGCCCTCAAAGAGCAGGTCTTCCATGTTGGCCAGGCGCAACAACTCGGTACCAGGCTGATAGGAGGTCAGCGGCACCACCGGGTCGCCGACGTCGGCATCGATCTTGAGCACATGGCCTGAGATGGGGCTGGTTATGATCGATTCCACCGTGCGGCCGGCAATAACGGCGCGGCCCTTGTCGAGCAGGGCCAGCTGCTCCTCGGCCATTTGTCGCTGCAGCTCGGCCTGCTCAAACTCCTCGCGGGCCCGGTCATGCTCAGCCTGTGACGTCATGCCCTTGTCGAGCAGTCCGTCGGCGCGGCGCAGATCAGAGTGGCGCTGTTGCTCCACGAGCAGACGCATCTCGAGTGTTCGTTTGGATTGGGCATACTCCATCGGCGTTGGGTCGGGTTGCACCTCCAGCAGCGGCGCACCGGCCTCGACAAAGCCACCCTCTTCGACAAACAGGCGGGCGACGATGCCCGAGATCTTGGATTTCACCGCGATCTGGTGGCGCGGTACGATCTGGCCCGTGGCCAGGGCCTTCTCCACGAGGCTCTCCCGTGTGACCTCCACCGTCGCCGGGCCTGTCCGTTCACCGTCATCGACCATCGCGTGATAGACGAGATAGCCACCGCCACCCAGAACAATGGCGACAACGATGATGCTGATGGCCTTCTTCATGGAACAGCTCCCGGTCGGTGGCAAGGTGTCGATTCCGGAACGTCGCAAGGCTCGTGCCATGAACAGATACACAGGTGGCGGGCGCCGCCAGTGGCCAGATCCGCCAGCCAGGAGATGGCAGTGGCGCATGTCGCCGCCGCCGTACCACATGGCGACGGGTGCACGTCTGCTCAGCGACGTCCCGGCCGGCACGACACTGACGCAGAAGATGGTTGCGAATATGGCGGCGTCGCTGCTGCTGCGGCGGCTCGCCGGTAATCAGGCGGGCGCCACGCTTACGCGTGAAATAGCTCCACGCCCACGCCGCCAGGACCCTCAGTCTGTTGTCGTATTCGATGAGGTAGGCAATGTGCACCAGCAACCAGGTGACCCAGGCCAGCCAACCGCCAAAGCGCACGTACTTGAGATCACCTACGGCTGCATTGCGACAGGCGCGATGCCGGGCAGCGGCACACCATCCTGCAAACGATGCGCCATGTCATCGATGATGGACACATCCGGATGACCGGGTGGCTGCAACTGCGTGTCGACGAGCAGGCGCCCCTGCTCGTCCTGCCCGGTTCCCAGCGTCTGCGCCAACCGATCGGCCAGGGGTGTCTGTCTTCATGCCGGCCGCCCACAGCACGGTGTGGGTCGCGATGGTCTCCTCAAGGCCACCTGTCGTAGGCGCTCCGCCGGTCGTCATGCAGGACCACTGCGCGCTGCACGACATCAACATCGACCACGTCACCCACCAGGACCCGGGTGTTGCGATCACCCTTGAGCACCGAGCGCAACGGGGCGCTGATATCACCCGGAGACAGGCCCCCCGTGGCTTGCGGCTCCACTCACTGGCGCGGCATGTCTGTAACAAGCCGGGCCCACCCGGTCACCGATGGGCGTGGCTGCGCCAGGCGGTGGCCTGGTCGCACGTCCTCATCCAGCATGTTGTGCTTCCAAGGCGCGGTACGATGCCAGCAAGGCATCGTAGGTGCCGCGGTGCGCGGTGTTTGGTTCGACCCGCATCGCGGCCGGTGGCGACGTGAATGGCGCTACCACCGCGCTCCATTCTTGCGCAGCGCCCCGCGCCCGCGCGTGCCCATGGGCGGCGCGCAGAGCAGCACCGAGGGCGGCGGCGTTTGTCGTTTCGAAGGGCTGAACGGGGCACCCGTGGACGTCGGCAAAGATCTGCAGGATATCGCGATTCGTCGATGCTCCGCCGGTGACATTCAGGGAGTTGATGGCCACTCCCATCCACTCCGAGTGGATTCTGGAGGACAGGGCCTGGGCCTCGATGACGGCGCGCACGTTGGCGTCGACCACACCCTCATCCAGTCCGTGGCGGATGACTCTGGCAGCGCTCACGTGAGGCACGATCTCCGGCGCAAACCAGGGGAGCATGAGCCCGCCGCCGTTGCCTGCAGGGGATCTGGCCAGGGCCCCGGCAAAGCCGGCCCAGTCGAGTCCGTAGCGATCGCGCACGGCTTCGCGTGCAAGGCTGCCGTTGAGAAAACAGATGAGTGCCATGTAGTGAGTGCCATCCGGGGAGGCGAACAGGGCGCCTTCGCCGGTGGTCGACACGCGCGCCTGGTCCATGCAGGCGAAGAGGGTGTCACTGGTTCCCAGGCTCAAGGCGACCTGACCGGGTTGTACCAGTCCGAGGCCGATGAGACTGCTCGGGTTGTCGCCGCTGAAGGGCAGCACCTGGCAGTCCGGCGAAAACCCGTGGCGCTCAACCCAGAAGGGATGCACGACGCCGACAACAGCCGCGGCGTCGGCAACGGGCAGCAGACGACGGGCCAGGTCGGGCGCCGTCGCCTCCAGGGCGGCAGGGCTCCACTGCCGGCTGCGGATGTCCATGAGATTCGTGCCGCTGCCGTCGCCGGCATCGACACCGACGAGGCGACCCGCCAGCAGACTGCTGACAAAGGAGCTGACGAGACTGATGTTGGCGGTCCGCTCCCAGGCGTCCGGTTCGGTCTGCCAGAAACGGCGGATCTGCGGGCCGCTGAAACGCTCGAAGGCGGTATTGCCTGTCAACTGCAGAAGCGCCTGGCGGCCGCCGACCCCCGCCTCGATCTGGCGGCACTGTTCCCCTGTGGATCTGTCCATCCAGATGGGTGCCGTCGCACGAGAGAAGATCCGCTCGATCTGCCCCGCCAGGTCCGCCTGGGCCGAGAGGCCGGACAGCGTCGTGGCGGCCTGGTCATTCAGGTACACGGTGCCGTGCTGCTGGCCGCTGCCGGCGATGGCATCCACGGTGCCGAGATTGATGCCGCTGGCGCTCAATTGACGGCACAACTGTTCCAGCGCCTCGGCCCACATCAGTGGGGCACTGTGCATCTGGCCATCACCAAGATCGATGACACCGTTGCTGACGCCGTAGCGTTGCGCGTAGTGGTCGTCGAAGTTGACGGAAACTTCAGCGATGATCGTGGCCGTGTCGGTGTCGATGACGAGACCGGTCATCGATTGCGTACTTGAGTCGATGCCGAGGAAGTTGCCCATGCCCTGACCCCTGGTTAATTTTGCAGTTTCTCGTGCCCAAATCTACATCATTCGACAGATCCGTCTCTCTGCCTCGCGCTGTACTTCTGTGTCGGCGTGCCCGGCACGAAAGGTCCTGCATGTCCCTGCGTGACACTGACCCCGAAGTTGCTGACATCCTGATCGCCGAGAACAAGCGCCAACACGCAAAAATCCGCCTCATCGCCTCCGAAAATTACGTCTCCCAGGACGTGCTCGAGGCGACCGGTTCGGTCCTGACCAACAAATACTCCGAGGGCTACGCCGGCCGTCGTTACTACGAGGGGCAGCAGCAGATCGACCGGATCGAGACCCTGGCCATCGACCGGGCGAAGGATCTGTTCGGCGCCGAACACGTCAATGTGCAGCCATACTCCGGTTCACCGGCCAACCAGGCGGTGTATGTGGCGCTCGCCAGACCGGGGGATCGCATCATGGGGATGTCCCTGGCCGGCGGCGGCCATCTCACCCATGGCGCGGGCGTCAGCATCTCCGGGCTGCACTACGATGCCGTCCAGTACGGGGTCGACGCCGAGTCGGGATACCTGGACTACGAGGCGGTCGAAAAACTGGCGGTCGAGGCGCGGCCCAAACTGTTGTGGTGCGGCACCACCGCCTATCCACGGATCCTCGATTTTGAACGCTTCGCCGCCATTGGACGCAAGGTGGGCGCCATCGTTGTGGCAGATATGGCACACATCTCCGGGCTCGTCGCCGCCGGGGTGCATCCCAGTCCCGTGCCGCATGCCGACATCGTCACCTCGACGACACACAAAACCCTGCGCGGCCCCCGCGGTGGCATGATCATGTGTCGTCAGCAGTACGCCGAGGCCATCGACAAGGCCGTGTTCCCGGGTTTGCAGGGCGGACCGCACAACCACACGACGGCGGCTCTGGCGGTGGCCCTCAGGGAAGCGTCCACACCAGAGTTCAAAGTGTATGCACAGGCCATCGTCGACAACGCGCGTGTCCTGGGCGAGGCGCTTGCAGGTTACGGTTTCAGATTGGCCTCTGGTGGCACGGACAACCATCTGTTGCTGGTAGATTCCACCAGTCGCGGCGTGGTGGGGCACAACATGGCCCGCTCCCTGGATGCCGCCGGTATCGTCTGCAACTACAA
>JAQCJA010000073.1 GCA_027593305.1 bacterium | reverse complement strand
TCGACGCAGCAGGCATAGTCAAAGTGATCGGCGAGACGGTGCTCCAACCAAGCGTAGGCCGAGGCTTCCGGTCGAATCGACAGCTTGCGCAGGAGCGAGGTCGGCTGGGGCTCAGCAAGTGCCGCAAGGCGCGGTGGCCGGATACGGTAGTAGACAAGACGCCCACGCAGGTGCGTACGGTCAACCCAGTCGGCAACATCTCGGTATTGCTCGTCCGGCACAAGCAAAGACAGAGCGAAATTGTGCAGCACACGCTCAATGGCCCCCTCCCAGTCGCTCTCCTCTGGGCGCACCTGCAGCAGTTCGCCAACAAAGGGCAACGACTCAGCAGGCAGGGACAGGTCGGCACACAACCGGTCCCTGAGTGACAACACGTGTGCGGGAAGGTTGGAGCGACGTTGACGGAGAGAGGCAAGCTCAGTGGCCACGTCGTCGTGGCGCGACTGCTGCTGTTGGAGTGCAACCGCCGCCTCGGTGACTTGGTTCTGCAGTTGTGCCTCGGCGTCATCCGCATCGAGCAGTGCGCGTTCCACACGCTGCCGGTTGTCGTGGAAGGTCGACTCATCTAGCGCATCAGCGAAGTCGAGGCTGGTGGCCAGTTCTCCGTATTCTCGAGCCCTGCGGCTGCGGTCCTTGTGCTGCTCCTGCAACCGACCGATTTCGACCTTCAGTTGCTCGAGACGATCCCCACCGTTGTTGGAGATTGCCTGTTTGATCTCATCTCGACGAGTCTGGTGGGCGCGACGCTGATCGGTGAGTCGCTGAAGACGCGTCGCCAGTTGTCGCAGATCCGTATCGAGACGATCAAGACGTTGCGTGAGCAACTCGCTCCTGAGTTGAGCAAAATAGGGATGTAACGCCAGACGGCAGTCGCGCAACTCGGAGACTTCGGCGGACGAGCTCTGATGGTGATCGGCAGCCTCGACGAGAGGTTTCAGGGCGGAGATCTGCGCTCGTGCCTCAAGTACCGCCCTGTGGGCACGGTCGAGATCGTCGAAGTGGGTGATCAACCCCTCGATTCGCGGTGCCACAGGAAAGGCCTCGAGCATGTGACCGCGCACGAAGTCGGTCAAATTGCCGACGGACTTCAGGGACACAGTCTGATTGAACAGATCGAGAGCCTGCTCACTGTCGATGCCGAAACTGCGGCGTAACGCCGCTCCATAGGGCGGAAAGCTCTCGTGCAACTGCACCTGCGGCTGTGCACGCAAGCGCTTGCGCAGGCTGTTGATGTCGGTGCCGAATCCGGCGAAGTCGGTGGCAATGGACAGTTCCCGGTCGGCGATCGCGTAGAAGCGTTCGGGTTGTCCCTGGGTCTTGCTCATCCAGAATACCTGGGCGAGCGTCACGTGCCGGTCATACCCCTCATTGTAGAAGTGCCCGAGAATGACGGAGTAACTGTTGTGGTCACGCAACGCCACGGAGCGGGCTGACAGTCCGCTTTCGCCACGCTCAGATTTGTAGTAGCCAAGCACGTATGTGCGCAGGCTGCGTTCGCGAGCTTCGGCGCCAGCCGCCTTGTTGTATGTGATGCGTTGCGGCGGCACCAGCAGCGTTGTGACTGCATCTACAAGAGTGGACTTGCCGGAGCCGATGTCACCGGTAAGCAAAGCGTTGTGCCCACCGGGCTCGATCGACCAGACGCGATCGTGGAAGGTGCCCCAGTTGTAGACCTCGAAGCGCTGAAGGCGATAGCCGGCACGCTCGTCGCTCGGGGCGAAATCGAGCAAATCCTGAGAGGTCTGTGTCATCGCTCAGATGTCAGCCAGGTGGGCGCGGTAGGCGCTGAGGTGGTGCTCCAATTCGGCTAGCCACTGGGCATCAATGAAGGCCTTGAGTATGCGTAGCACCTCAAAATGGTCCTCCTGGCCACGTAGCTTGCGCAGGAAGCCAAGCTCCACGACCCGGTTGATGTCTGCGTCGATCCGATCCACGAGTCTGGCCTCATTGGTGCTGTCCCGCGCGAACAACTGGACCAGATCGACAATCTGATCCCGGGACAGGATGAGGCGCAACTCGCCGCTTCCTGCGTCGTGCTCAGCCAGTTGCTTGCGCAGCAACGCCAGCAGCAGGCTCACCGGATAACTCAGCTGTCGGCGTTGCACGAGACGTGGCAGCTCCTCTTCACCCTCCTGTGGATCACGCTGACGCAGGTAGGCGTAGCCCTCGGACTCATCGAGCATCAGCTCCAGACCGAGCAGTCCAATGTGGTCCCTCAATGGCGCCGCCAGGCGCAAGAGCGACTGCCAAAGCTCTGCGTGCTGATCCTGGTACAGCACCCCCTTGAACAGAGCAATCAGGACTGGCGCAAGGTCAGGCAATTGAACCATCCATGGTGAAGATCACCGAGGGCATTGTCGCCCTCAGCGGACGTCCCTGCGGATCGATCCAGTCGATCGTTTGCGGGTGGCTTTCGTCGATTACGCTGTTGCCATCATCAGTGGCCAAGGCAAGCCAGGCGACCAACTCCGCCAGTCCCTGCTCAAGGGGATGATCCTGCAACAGCTCTGCCAGGCTGACCTGGCGCCGCGTTTGCAGCGCCTGGCGCAGATGCATGGTGAGACGCTGCCGATCAACGAAGAACTGCTCGTACAGAGCGTCGGCTGGCACCTCGTCGGCGCCACCCTGGTGCAGTGTCTGTCGCGTGATATGCGGCTTTATCGGTGGCATGAACAGCGGCCGGTCCATCGTCAGCGACACGTTCGGCGAGGGCTCGTCGATCATCACCGGTAGCTGTGTCGGCGGCGTCTCGCGCACAGCCAAGGCGTGCCTCTCTACATCGCGGATGATCGTCATGATCCGCCTGTTCTCGAGAAACACGCGATCATCCAGATAGCGACGCAGTTGCTGCGACAGTCTGGCAATGGTGTGCTGGGTGATTTCGCCGGCATCGAGCCAATCATAGTGAATGCGCTTGAGCCGCGGATCCGGATGCAGCTCGGCAACAGGCTCCAGTGCCAGGACCCCCTCCAGCAGGCTGGTCAACTCCTCCTGCCGGGCAGGCGACATCAGAAAGTCCCAGAAGGCGCGGAACGTGCGCCCCTGGTCGGAATCGGCAATGACGTCGCGCTCGCCGAAAACCTCTTCAAGGATGTCACCTTTGGCACCCTCATGTGTGGCGATGCGCTCGCGTATTTGCCGATCGAGTTCCCGGAAGTTCTGCTCCACCTGGCGAAAATCGGCCAGGAGGGCGCGTGCGGTGTCAGCGGCCTGCAGGAAGCGTTCCCGAACCTGAGTGGCATCCATCGTCGGCAACGTACCGGCACGGACCTGCTCGATCTCAGTATCAATGGCTGCGCGCCGTCTCTGCAGTTCGGCAATCCGTACCTCTGGGTCGCTCTGGCTACCCTCGGTGGCTTGGCGCAGCAGGTCGAAAACCAGTTTCAGGCGCGACTCTGTGCCCACGAAACTGCGTTGCTGCAGACCAAGCACCCACTGGACGGCCTGTTCGGCTGCGGGCGTCAGGTCGAAGTGGGGTTCATCGGAATCGTGGCGATAGTATCGGCGCAGCCAACCGCGACTATCACTGGCCCAGTCTCGCAGGTAGTCGAGGGGCGCACGGGGGAGTGCCTCTTCAGCCAGTCCCTGACGTATGTGGTGCAGATAGTCATCAAGGCGGGCGCTCAACTCCGGCTCGCTCAGAGTCCTGACGTTCGGTTGGACGTAGCAGTGATGGAGGAATCCTATGACAAGGGGCGCCGTGTCGGCCCCTAGCAGACGCCAGGCGGGGTGGCTGCGACGCAGGCTGGAGAGGTGGTCGTACTCCATGACTCACATGCTATGCACGAACGTGAACCTGTGCAATCGGGGCCTACGGTCCGGGATGGTGTCGGCGCTGGTCGGCCGGACTCCGCTAGAGCTAGAGCCGCGCGGCACAATGGACCTTCGATTACTGCGCAAACAAGTTAGACAGTGTCCCAACCACTGCCCTAACTCCGGAGACCAGGCTCCGCGGGACCAGTGAGAAAGCCGGCCTTCTGGCCACCTTGGGCAAAGGACAGCATCATGTGAAGTGAAGGGGTTACTTGCTCTTGCTGCCGACGCGCTGCCAGTCAGCCGGCTGCGGTCGACATCTGGTCGGCTTCCCTATGCTCTCGTTCCGCCTGCGAGTCGCATCGCTCAGAACCCTCACCGCTTCTCTCATTGTCACGCCGCTGTTCTGCTTGCCCGACACTGCCATTGGCGACGCCTCTTGAAGTGGTTGGGCGGGCCAGCAGTGTACTGGCCCGGGTATGCCTGTCAAGACCCTTGGCCAAGGCGCAAGTTCCGGGAAGGCTGCGACTGGCAGGCGGGATCAGGATGATGCGAAGAGCATCGGCGCAGGAGGATCTGGGTAGTCGTGGTCCTGGCGCCTTCACGGTGCCTGGCCTGATGAAAGCGGTGAACGTAAGCAAGCCGCGTCGCCCAGCGAAGAAGAACGTGCCAAACCCGCATCCAACGTTGTCAACGTGAGACCGCTGAAAGCACGCAAAGATATCGTGTAGCTCGAACCGACCGACTCCCAACCGCAGCAAGACTGCAGATGCGATACGGGGGCCTGTGCCGGGCGGCCTTTTTTACCCGAGGCAGGGTGAGTTATTCGCCTGCTGCGAGCACGGTTCGGCCCTGGCCATCCAGTCGCAGGCGTGCGGCGAACTTCTCCCCCTGCGGCGACAGGAAGCCACGGATCAGTCGGGTGTGGCCCTGCTCGATGAGGGTGCGCACCTGCGTCTCGGTCAGAGTCTTGCCGCTGACCTGCTGCCAGACAACGAAGTCGCAGCCCTCCCGGTAACGATCACATCCGTAGCCACGCTTGCCCTGGATGATCCGGCCCTGACGGCACTTGGGGCAGGCAGGCCAGGCCGGTGCGGGGACGGGTGGTGGGGCAGAGGGCTTCGCTGCCACACTGCTTGAAGAGTCGCCAAAGTCAAACTCCACCTTGCCAGCTGCACCTACCTTCAGCGTCGCCGCGAACGCTTTCCCCGCCTTGGAGACAAAGTCCAGTTGGTCGCTGATACCGCTCTTGAGCAGCTGTTGGAGCACCTTCCTGGGCAGCCTGCGCCGACCCATGCGCTTCCAGATCGTGAAGCCACAGCCCTCGCGATAGCGGCTGCATCCGTAGGCTCTGGCCGTCTCCATGATGACCCCTGTGCGACACAAGGGACAGGCCCCCAGGTCGGTGGCTTGCTCGCCCTTCCTGCCGCGATCCTTCTTGCTTGTCTTTGGCTGATGGATCGTGGCCCGTTGCTCAGCCGACAGCGACGATCCTTGCGATACGCGCGGCACCAACTCGCGCACGAAGTCGGCGATCCGTTGGGAATACGTGGCCACCACCATCCGGCGCTCCTCGACATCCCTCAGTTGTTGCTCCCACACCGCTGTCAGCTCGGGGTTGCGCAGCGACTCATCTACCAGGCCGATGAGGCCCTGGCCCTTGGCCGTCGAGTCCAACTGCCGACCCGCTCGCTGCAGATAGCCAGCGCGAATCAGTTTTTCGATCATCTCCGCCCGTGTTGCCGGCGTGCCGAGCCCCGACGCCTTCATGGCGTCGGCCAACGCCGCATCATCGAGTTCGCGGCCGGCGTGCTTCATCGCCATCAGCAGCGTCGCATCGGTATAGGACCGCGGTGGGCGGGTCTCCTTCTGCTCCACGGCCAGACGATCAAGGCGCAGTTGCTGCCCGCGCGTCAGCGGTGGCAGCCGCTGCACGACTTCCTCAGGATTGGCTCCCTCCGCGCTGTGCGTCGGCCCTTGGGCCGTTGGCCCGTCCGACCCCGGGGCGTCGCTTCCCAGCCGCCCATTCCCTGGCTCCACCACCCGCCAGCCCATCTCCAGCACCACGTAGCCACGCGCCACGAAACTTGCCCCACCGATGTCGACTCCCACCGTGGTTTCCTCGACCACCTGATCCGGCAGAAAGATGGCCACGAAGCGCGCGGCAACCAGACCATAGATACGCGCCAATGCGGGCGGTAGATCGTCCGGCGGTACCTGCCGGGTCGGCAGGATGGCGTGATGGTCGGTCAGCTTCGTGCGGTCGACGTAGGCCTTGCCCAGCTGCAATCCCGCTCGCAGTCGGGCCAACGCGGCGGGGGCCTGCGCATGACGCAGCGCCCCCAACAGGACGGGCAGCTCCGGCACCATGTCCGCGGAAATGTGGCGGCTCTCGGTGCGCGGATAGGTGATCAGTTTGTGCGTCTCATACAGCGCCTGTGCATGGCGCAACGTCTGTGCAGCAGTGTAGCCAAAACGTCGGTTGGCATCGCGCTGCAGGGTCGTCAGATCATAGAGCGCGGGGGGGCGGTGCCGTTGCACTTTCTTGTCCAGCTGCTGCACGCGGCCGATCTGTTCATGCCGCAGTTGCTGAAACAGGTCTTCGGCCTCCTGCTGGCTGTCGATGCGCGTCTGCCCGTCGCGGACATGCTTGACCAGGAAACCCTCTGATAGGTAGGCGACCAGTTCGTAGAAAATGGTCTTGCGGAACGCGGCGATCTGCTGGTCCCGGCGCACGATCATGGCCAACGTCGGTGTCTGCACCCGGCCGATCGTGCACAGCACACCGTTGTGCGCTGTGTAGGCCCGGGTCAGGTTCATGCCCACCAGCCAGTCGGCTTGCGAGCGTGCCCGCGCTGCCGCTGCCAGCGGCTCGAATACCGTCCCATCCTGCAGTCGCCCAAACCCGTCGCGGATCGCTGCATCTGTCAGACTGGAAATCCACAGACGCTGCACGGGCTTGCGACAGCCAGCGTGCTCGTAGATCAGGCGAAAGATGTGCTCGCCTTCACGCCCTGCATCCGTCGCACAGATCACCCGCGTGGTCGCCGCGTCGTTGAGCAGCTTCTTCACAATCTGGAATTGCGCCGACGTCTTCTTCGCTGTCTTCAGCTTCCACGTGGTCGGGATCATCGGTAGCTGCGCCAACGACCAGCGCTCATTCCATGGGGGGCCATAGTCGTCCGGCTCGGCGTATTCGACCAGATGCCCCAAGGCCCAGGTGACCACGTACCCCGCGCCCGCCAGGTAGCCGTCGCCCCGCATTTGTGCGCCCAGCACACGGGCGATGTCCCGTGCCACACTTGGCTTCTCCGCCAGCACCACGGTCGTCATCTCATGCCCTCGGTCTCGCGGCGTTGAAGTCTGGGGCATCCATCTCGCATAGCCGAAAGATCACACCGTAGGCGAGGTTGAGATAATCAGTCACCCAGAGCTCCGAATACCTGCACGCCTCACGCCGTGTTCGGCCGGTGAAGGTCGGGCCCACTGCCGCATGTTCGTCAAGATCATCAAGCGCAGGCCAGTGAGGAGTGCGTAACAGGCTGTCGATCTCCGTGTTGGGGACGGTGGGCTACGTGGCTACCCATAGTAGCTATGGACACGGATGAACCCGGTCAACCTTGCTGGCCCGCCTCCGTAAAGCTGACATGATCCCGAGCCTGTGCTTTACAGGACGAAGAAATACTTCTCGTCGTCGGCCCTGGTGGTTGTTCATGGCTCCGACACCTGTGCACAGCAGACAGGCACCCATAGGAAGAGGAAATCGACAGTGACAGCAATGCAGGAGCGTTATGCCGCCTATGCGGACCTGGCGTTGGATGTGGGACTCAGTCTGCAGGCCGGGCAACGGCTGTGGCTGTCATCGCCCGTAAGCGCTGCACCTCTGGCGCGCGCCATCGTCGCCGCCGCCTACAAACGGGGGGCGCGCTACGTGGAGATGAACTGGACAGACGATGGTGTGACCCTGGCCCGCTTCCAGCACGCGCCACGTGATTCCTTCGCCGAATATCCGGTGTGGCACAGCGAGGCGATGTTGGCCGGGGCCCGCCAGGGGGATGCCTTTCTCAGTGTTCGTGGCACGGATCCGCAGTTGTTGAAGGACCAGGATCCGGATCTGGTAACAACGGTGCAGCGCACCGGTGCCACCCACAGGCGCCCGTTCCTGACGTACATCACATCGCACAAGGTCAACTGGTGCGTGTTGTCCGTGCCGATTCCCGCCTGGGCGCATCAGGTCTTTCCCGGTGTGTCCGAGGATGACGCCATGGCGCAGCTCTGGGAGGCGATCGGTGGCGCCTGTCGCCTCAACGAGCCCGATCCCGTCGCCGCCTATGGGGCGCTGCATTTCGTCGGACCCGGTACCGATCTCACCGTGGGGCTGGTGCCGGGGCATCGCTGGATCGGTGGTTCGTCGACGACGGACTCCGGTATCACCTTCACACCGAATGTGCCAACGGAGGAAGTGTTTTCGCTGCCTCACAAGGATCGAGTGGATGGCACGGTGACGGCGTCGAAGCCGCTCAATTATGGGGGCACCCTGATCGAGGGGCTGAAGGTGCGGTTCGTCGCCGGTCGCGCCGTGGAGGTCACCGCCGACGCCGGGCAGAGCGTCATGCAGGGACTCATCGACACCGACGAGGGCTCGGCCCGACTCGGTGAGGTCGCACTGGTGCCAGCCTCCTCGCCGATCTCGATGTCGGGCGTGCTGTTCTATGACACGTTGTTCGATGAGAACGCTGCCAGCCACATCGCCATTGGCAAGGCGTATTCCGAGTGTCTCCAAGGTGGCCACGACAAGTCTGCGGAAGAGCTCGCCGCTGACGGCGTCAACGACAGCCTGACACACGTGGACTTCATGATCGGCGGGGCGCAGATGGACGTTTCCGGCGTACGCGCAGACGGTTCTACGGAGCCCGTGATGGAACAGGGGGAATGGGTCGGATGAAGAGCACCGACCTGCAGGCCCGTGCCAGCGGCCGTCCCGAGCCGACTAGCCCTTGAAGCCTTCGCTGACACCGATCTGGCATTCGGCACGATAGCGGCTGCCACTGCCACCTTCCAAGAGCAGCGGCAGGGCCCCCGTGCGATGGTAGACGAACTCCTCCAGACCCATGACCGCACGACGGCTGCGTGTCGTCCACGTTGGCGCTGGCAGGTCGAGTTGCCGCATTCTGCTGCGCCAGGCGCCGTCGAAATAACTTTGACGGCTGGCCATTTCATCGGGGATGCAGCGGTTGCCGCTGATGAAGAACGGACCGGCACTGCAGGAATGCAGATCAAGAATGCATTCGGGGGTTTCCGCATCCCACCGGCCGACAAAGCAGACGGCGCCGGCGACACAACCTTCGCGGTAGTCGTTGGGAAAGACGGATGGCACCTTTTCATCGTCGGCATCGCGGTACTCCACCGGGATCGTGGCGCTGATGGCGATGGTGCCATTGGCCAGGACCGCAGCCCCGCCGATGTACATCTCGTTGCTGCGAAAGAAGTCGGCAGCACCCCGGTCCTGCGGGTCGAAGTCGGGACCCGCTTCGTACTTGAGCATGTGGGCTTGGCCCCAGCTCTGGCCATCATCGTTGGACAACTGGTAGAAGCCGTGGTCGCAGAAGCGCCGATCCCCCTGCCACAACACATGCATCGCCTCGCGCGGGTCGCCGCGGATGACGCGCTGAAAGACCGGCTTGATCAATCGCCCGGATACGGGATCAAAGGGACCTGTACCGTCCTGGCTGGCACCACCGGACTGGGTGAAGCCATTCTGTGTGGGCGCCTCTTAGCAAACCTGTTCCCACTTTGACCATGTCCGACCGTTGTCGTCGGACCGACGCCGCAGCCCCTGGCCGATGTAGCTCATGCTGACACTGGTACCCACGCGAGGTTCCGTATGGGCGACGTAGATCTCCTTCGTTACCGTGCAGATCGGTGTCATGGTTGTGTGCCCTCCGTATGGAACCGGTCTCGCCTTCGTCGTCGAGTCCGGCCATCAATGCACTGTATCTGTTGACCAGCTTGCGAGCGTCGTGATTTCGATGGCGGTCTCGCCCTGCCATCGGCGCCCCGGGAAATAGACCTGCCGACCACCGTCCACGGTGACATCGTATCCCGGGTCATCGGCCAACTGCAGTACCGCCCCGCCGTCATCGGCAGCTGCAGCGCCGATGATCTGGTGGCCATGATGGAAGCCGGCGCCGTCGATGACAATCGCCCAGAGGCCCATCACATCCGGCAGTGATGCCATGGGCAGATCCGTGATCAGCGCGTCCATCGCCTGACCCGATTCCTGCCGCAGCGTCGCCATCACCCGACCACGCACGATACCCGCGCCCTGAAGCTCACGGCCCGCCGCCTGCAGGGATGTACCACCCACCAGTCGCATCTGCTCGGCCCTGCCGTGGCGCAGCCGCACGAATCCCACTCGCCCCAGAAGACGAACACCTGCCACCTCCAGCACCGTTTCCGCTTCGGCGCCGAGCAGCAGCAGATCGGTCACCTCACCCCAGCGCACCCGCACGGCGACCCCGCTGCCAAAAGAGACCGGCAGGCGTTCGACACTGTCGATGAAGGGGCCGGCAGCGCCATAGCATTCGAGGACATGGACGAATGTGCTCGCCAGCGTCGTGCCCGGGGCTGCCTCACGTCGTTGCACGAGCATGGGCAGGTCATACTGTGCCAGCGCCGCATCATCCTCCCGGGCCTGGCGGATCGACGGCGCCCGGGCAGTGAACAGCACATCGTCAGGGCCGGGCCCCCGTTGCATCGCGCCTCCCAGGCCATGTACCCGCACACCACCGACAACGGGTGCGTCACTGGTGAAGGTCGCCTGCCAGGGGCCAGCGAGGCTGACTTGCTGCACATCGCCGATGTAGGCATAGCCCAGGTTGTGTCCCTCCGCATCGCCGGCGACACTCTCCCCCGTAGGCCAGTTCACCGAAACACCTTCGGGCAGCAGCATCGCGCCATATGGTCGGGTCGCCATGTCATGGACCAGCGTGCCATCGTGATCGGCGTCGCCCAACAGGACGTAGTCGTGGCGCGAGCCACCGACGACATGGAACAGATCCACCACGTAGCCGTCGTCGGCAGCACCAACGAGCAGCAACATGCGCCGGTAGACATCAACGAGCCCCGGATAGGCGCGCTCACCGCCGGCTTCGACGGCGGCCAGCACATCATCGTCACCGGGGACAAACAGTCGCAGGGTACCATCCGACGGTGTCTCCTGCGAGCCCATGAACTGGTCCTGGCCATCAACGGTGACCGTGTTGTGGGACAACGTCGTCAGCGTCCAGGCGCGGTGGCGGGTATGCGTGTAGCCAATGTCGCTGAGCCGCTCCTGACCTTGTGCGAAGAGGCTCAGGCTGAGTACGTCGGCGTGCTGATGGCCGTAACCGCCGGAGAAGTGCAGATGCGCCTGCATCTGCCCGTCACCTTCGCCGCGACCGAGGCGGGCCTGACCCAAGTCGGGCAGCAGCATGGCTTGCGAGGCGGACAGAGGTTCGGCCTGCTCCCGTGCCCAGGTGTCATGGAAGGCGACGACGCGGCCATTGGGGTAACGCAGCAGGTCCGGGACTCGCCGCGCCCGGGCCAGGATCGGCAGCTTCCGCGTCAGGTTCAGATCGTCGAAGCGCGCGGCGCCAGCAACAGGGGTGTATCCTGGCGGATCGCTGTAGCCATCAAGGAGTTGCACGAGAAGGTCGAGTCCCCGTACGGTCTGGTTGTGATAGGACAGGGCGCCCTCGCGCCAGGCGCCATCGGCGAAGAACTGCTGCTGCACGAGAAGCTCGATCCGCCGTACGGCATCATGCATGTAGGCCGGTTCGTGCAGGACCCGGCCGGCGGTGATCAGCGCCCGCAGCAGGGTCGGATCCATGTTGGTCAGCGCCGGCGGGTAGTTGTGGATGAAGTCCACCATGGCATGGAACAGCTCAACTTCCAGTTGCTGCTGCGTCGCCTCATCCAGGGTGTCACGGACCAACTCGTAGGCCAGCAGCAGGTCTTCGGAGATGTCCATATAGGCCCACCACGACCACTTGGCAGCGCGGAAGTCCGCTACCGGATAGGGGAAATTCGTAGCGGCTGACCAGAGGATCTTCTGTTGGAAGGGGTAGTCGTAGTGGACGAGATAGCCGGGATAGACCTCGGCAAAGCGCTGCAGGATGAGGGCTGCCCGGCGGGCGTAGCTGCTGTCCTGGGTGGCGACGTAGAGGCGGGCCAGCTTCAGGGCGGCGTCCTCGAAGTAGAGTCTGGCCACATACCATCCCTTCGCCTGAAAGAAGTGATGGTAGCCATCGGCGTCGTCCCAGTAGGGATACTGTTGCGTCTGCCCAAGGGCATCGGTGACACAAAGGACCTGATCGTCAGCATAGGTGTCGTTGGGATAACGCAGGTCGCAGTGCTGGCAGTAGACTTCGTGGGGGTGCCCAATGCTCCACCACAGCTGATTTTCCTGGGTGCCGCCGGTGCAATTGGGACAGCCAGTGAAGCGCAACCCGGCGCGCTCCGGGATGAGCGCGCGCAACTCGTCGTCGCTGAGATCCAGCACAGGCGCAAGATCGGCGCGCAACTGAGCAACACTCTGTGCCTGGGTCATGGTTGCCGCTGCAAGTGCAAACGCCAAAGTCCACTGAAACAAGATCCACCGATGCCTGCCACGTAGCGCCACAAGTCCGACTCCTTTCATCACATGCTCTCAACGATCGCCGGCTGGCGAAACCAGGTCCGTCGGCCGCTGGTTGCGAGCCTTGTCGGTCTCTTCGACCTTGTGGTGGAGATGCTACCTGAAAGCAGACAGCCGGGGCAAGCAGAATGATGGCAACGATGGATCAACAAGCGCTGGCAGTGCGTCCCACCCCGCGCCAGTTGGCCTGGCAGAGGCTCGAGTTCATCGCCTTCACCCACTTCGGCATCAACACCTTCACCGATCGCGAGTGGGGTGACGGGCAGGAAGACCCGGCCCTGTTCCATCCCACCGCCTTTGATGCGGATCAGTGGGCCGAGGCCTGCCGGGATGCGGGCATGAAAATGCTCATCCTCACAGCCAAACATCACGACGGTTTCTGCCTGTGGCCGACGAAGCAGACCGATCATTCTGTCCGCAGCAGCCCCTGGCGCCAGGGGCAGGGGGACGTGGTCGCCGAGGTGAGCGCCGCCTGCGCCCGAGTGGGACTGAAGTTCGGCATCTACTGTTCGCCATGGGATCGGCACGAGAAGAGCTACGGCGACTCCCCGGCATACAACGAATTCTTCCGCGCCCAGCTGTGCGAGTTGCTGGACAACTACGGCCAGATCGGTGAGGTCTGGTTTGACGGGGCCTGCGCCGAGGGGCCCAACGGCAAGCGCCAGCAATATGACTGGCGCAGCTACTATGAACTGGTGCGCCGGCTGCAACCGGAGGCGGCGATCGCCATCTGCGGGCCGGATGTGCGCTGGGTCGGCAACGAGTCGGGTCTGGCGCGGGAGGATGAATGGAGTGTGGTGCCCGCTTCGGCCACCGACCAGGCCGAGGTGGCTGCCAACTTTCTCGACTTCGATGCCCTCGGTGCCGACATCGGCAGTCGCGACAAGCTCGAGCAGGCGGAACGGTTGATCTGGTATCCGGCGGAATGTGACGTGTCGATTCGACCGGGCTGGTTCTACCATGCCGCCGAGGATCTGCAGGTCAAGTCCCTGGCACACCTGCTGGACATCTACCATCGCTCCGTGGGGCGCAACAACCTGCTGTTGCTGAATGTGCCACCGGATCCGCGGGGCTTGCTGCACGAACACGACGTGGCGCGACTGCGGGAACTGCGCGCCGCCCTGGATGCGATGTATGGTACCGATCTGACCCGTGTGCCGGACAACGACCTGAACGCGGCCTGGGATGCCGAAGGGGACCAGGCAGTACTGGAGCTGGATCTGGGCGGCGACAGAACCTTTGACCGCCTGCTGCTGCAGGAGGACATCGAGCAGGGCCAGCGGGTGGAAAGCTTTGTCCTGGAGGCCTGCCATGGCGGCCACTGGAAGCCCGTGGTCCGCGGCGGCTGTATC
>JAQCJA010000072.1 GCA_027593305.1 bacterium | reverse complement strand
GGGCCCAGGGCGTATTGCGCAGGAACTTGAGACTGGACTTGATGCTCGGGTCCTGCTGGAAGCACCGGATCCTGACTCTACGCCCGAGCCTTTCCCAACCATGACGCTCGACCAGGGCCGTCAGCAGTGCCTCGAGTGTCACACCATGCAGGGGATTGTTGGGTTGGGCATCACTCATCTCAAGCACCAGCTATTGTCTTCGTGTGGATGGGAACGCGCACGCGGCGATTCCCGACCGGTGAAAATAGGTCATACACAAGGATCGGGCTGCACACCGACCGTAGCCGGGAAAGCGAGCGAGTCCTTTCTTAAGGAGGCGCTGGTTCGGCACGGGACACACCTCATCTGACACAGGAAACACTATGACGATTCGTACTGCCCTACTGGGATACGGCCGCAGCGGCAGCACGATGCACGCCGGCGCCATCGAAGGATGTGACGCGTATGAGATGGCCGCCGTCTGCGACATCGATCCGCAGCGCCGGGCGCAGGCAGCCGAACGCTTCGGCTGCCCGACATATGCAGACCATCACGAGATGCTGCGCACGGAAGAACTCGATCTGATGTGTGTTATCACGCGCAGTGATCAGCACTGCGCCATGACCTGCGATGGTCTGGCGGCGGGTGTCGATGTGCTGGTAACCAAACCCTGGGCTGCGAACGCGGCCGAGGGCGAACGCATTATCGCTGCCGCCGCCGATTCCGGCAGAAAACTGCTGCCCTGGCTGCCGGCCCGCTGGGGGTGTGATCTGCGGCGACTGCAGCAGCTGGTGACGGCAGGAGCCATCGGCCGACCCTTCCTGGCGCGGCGTGTGGTCAGCAGCTTCGGCACGCGTAACGACTGGCAGACCGAAAAACGATATGCCGGTGGTTATCTGCTGAACTGGGGCGCGCACATCGTCGATCCGCCGCTGGTGCTGCTGGGTGGCCAGGTGCAGAGTGTCTATGGCTGTATGCGGCAGATGATGAACCCCGGTGATGTGGAAGACCTGTTCATGGCGGTGATGACGCTGACGGATGGGACCATCGTACAGGCAGAGTACACGATCTCGGTGGAGGAGATGCCGACGTGGATCGTGCAGGGGGACGAAGGCACCATCAGTGTGCGTGGGCTGGATCTGAGTGTGCATCGCAGCACGGCAAAAGCACCCGACGATCCGACACTGTTTGCTACCATGCAATCGGCAGTCGCCAAGGTCACCCATGAACGGCTGGTGGGCGACCCCTACGGAGACCAGCATGAGATCTACGCGGAGCTTGCGCGGGCGCTACGCGGCGAGATTGCGCCGCCCGTGACGCCGGATCACGCGCTGAGTCTGTCGCGTCTGTTCGACGCCATCCGTCTGTCGAGTGAAGAGAATCGCGTCGTCACCCTGGAGCAGAAATGAGCCGGCCCATGAAATATGCCTTCATGAGTTTCTCCACCCCGACGCTGTCGCTGGCAGAGACGCTGGACACGGCCCGGACCTATGGCTACGCCGGCATCGAACCCAGGCTGGATGCCGACCACAGCCACGGCATCGAGGTGGGCACGTCCGCCACCCAGCGTCAGGCCATCCGCCGGCAGGTGGCCGACACCGGCATTGAGCTGTGCTGCCTGGCAACCTCCCTCAGCTACGCCGATCCGGCCAGGACCCTCGACATGCTGGCGCAGAGCCGTGAACGTATCGATCTGGCGGCAGACCTGGGGGTGCCGATGCTGCGCGTGTTCGGGGGCAAGATGGGGGCAGGGCTGCAGCGGCAGCAGGCGATCGATCTGGTGGCTCAGACCCTGGTCCAGGCAGCTGAACACGCTGCGCAGCGCGGTGTGACTCTGTGCGTGGAAACCCACGACGACTGGTGTGATCCCGAGCATATGGCAGCCGTGATGGCAGGCGCCGACCATCCGTCGGTGGCGGTCAACTGGGATATCATGCACCCCGTACGTACAGCGGGCGTAACGATGGACCAGGCCTTCCAGGCCCTGCAGCCGTGGATCCGCCACGTGCACATCCATGATGGCGGCGGCGAGCAACTGACGTTTGCGCCCATCGGCGCCGGACCGATCGACCATCGTCGGGCCCTGGCGTTGCTGCTGCCGACGGACTACGCCGGCTACATCAGCGGCGAGTGGATCGGCTGGGAGGCATACGCCGTACATCTGCCGAGAGAACTGGCGACCATGCGGGGGTACGAGAACGAGTGGTCCGCCCGTTGAACAGGATCACACGGGCCGGTACGCTCCACCGATCCCGGCAGTGGCGTACGATCCGTATCGACGGACCCCTCCAGCTCGAAGGGGCGTCGATCGGCGTTGGACTGGTAGCTGTCGATCAGATCATGCGCCACCGGCCGTGCCCTGACCGCCGAGCACATTGGACGGTTCGACAAGGAGGATGCGCAGACTCTTTGACTGCACGCCACGGCGGCACCCAGGGCGGCGAAACAACCCGCCATGCCGCCACCGGCGATGAGGATATCCACGTTTCCTGTGATGCTGATCCATCCTGCTGCGATGGCCCGACGAAGCGCGCCGAGGCATGTGGTCAAGCGGCGGGACACGGCGCGTCGTCTGCAGACAACACCCTCGCGCCCCCGGACTCAGAGCAGACCCACCCCCTGTAACAGCATGCGCAGCGCCAGCACGGTGATCAATATGCGGATGCCGTGACGAAAGATGTGCTCCGGTACGTGGCTGCGCACCCTTGTGCCCGCCCAGGATCCGAGGACGGCACCGATCGTCATGCCGATGACGAGTTGCACATAGGGGGCAAAGGCAAAGCCGAGCAGGCCGAAGGTTACGACCTTCAACATGTGCATGATTGTCATCTGCACCGAATGGGTGATCACGGTGCGATCCCGCCCGAGTTCCTCGCGCAGCAGGAAAGGCATGTTGAGGGGGCCGGCGACGCCGACGAAGAGGGACAGCGCCGTCTGTACGAGCCCAAGAACCCCGAAGCGGAACGGCAGCCGACGATCGCCGCGCAGCTTCGGCATCCAGGTGAACAGCAGAATGCAGAGGCCGAGGACCAGCGGCAGGTTGTCCCAGGCAAACAGGGGCACCAGCCGCGATCCAAGCAATGCCCCCAGGATCGCACCGATGCTGTAGTCACGGACGATGCGCCACTCGATATGACGGACGCCCAGCAGGGCGCGACTGATGTTGCTGGTGATCTGCACCAGCCCATGGATGGGGATCACCGCCGCCGGTGGCAGGAATGAGGCCATGATGGCGATGAGCATGACGCCTCCGGCAATGCCACCAATGGCGGCCGTCAGCGACGTGAAGAAAGCGGCGGGGATGAGGATGAGCTCTGTCATCTACCACGCGCCCCGAGCCACCGTGTGACCTGCTGCAACCAGGGCGATCTTCGCTGCGTGCAGCGCCTCCTGCTTGAGCAGGACGTAATCGGTGTCAAAGGTCGAGATGACGAATACGGGGATCGCGGCGTCGGCCAGCGGCTGCAGGATCGAGGTCAGAACACCAACGGCGGAGAACTCCAGGGGGCCGGCCACCTGCAGCGCGATCCAATCGCTCTCTGCGCACACGCCCGGCGGCACGTTGGCGGCCTGACACAGAACCGACAGCTCGTGGGCGGTACGCGTCGTGCAGGTGAGAGGCCCGGCACCGATCCATGGCGGCGTCGGCGCGTCTGCAGCCAAGCGACAGACAGCGTAGCGCCCGGGCAGAAGGTTCAGCTGTTGCGGCATTGCTGGCGTGACCTCGGGTGGCGCATGCACAGTCGTGGGCTCGTGGTGGTGTTCAGGCAACAAACTACACCGGTGTCGGGCGCCGCGCGTGATCTCCTGTCGTACCGTATCGTTGAAGACACCCCGTACCCACCTGGAGAATGAGTCGATGCCCGATCCCGGATTCCTGAGGAAACAGACGCTCAGGAACTACGATTACGGATGGGAACGCCTGAAGGGCGACCCGGACATGAGGTCCGCTTTCTGGCGCAACAACGTCGCTGATTTTCTCGCCCGGCAGGAGTTGTGTATCGCCCCCGAGTGGTTCGCCGGCAGGAAGGTGCTGGATGTGGTCTGTGGCGGTGGGCGCTGGACTTTCGGCCTGCAGGAACTGGGTTGTGACGTCACCTCGATCGATGCCAGTGCGGCAGCGGTGGAGTTTGTCGGCGCCAACATCAGCAAGGGCGCGTCGCGGGCGATCCAGGCGAACATTTTCGAGCTGCCCCAGGAGGTCACCGATGAGAAGTACGACCTGGTTTTCTCCTGGGGCGTGTTGCACCATACCGGTGATACCCTGCGAGCCCTGCAGACCATTGTGCCCCTGATGAAACCGGACGGCGTGCTCTACATCTACCTGTACGGAGCCCGCTCCTGGAGCCCCCTGAAAAGCTTTCTCGTCAAGACGGCGCGGGTCGTACTCTTTCCCGTGCCGGCCCCGCTCAAGTTCTCGGCCTTCAAGCTCCTGCTCGGCGAGTCCAAGGCGGGTCTGGCCATGGATGTCATGGGATCCACCATCGCCCACCGGTACTCTCAGGAAGAAGTGGACGGTTGGTTGCAGGAGCTGGGTTTTGCCCATGTGGTGCGCACCATCGGCACCGATGAGATCTACCGCAAAGCGTACCATGAGGGGTGTTCGGCGGCGGCTTTCGCCACCGAACCTCAGGGACCGCCCTACTGGTTCGACAAGTGGCGGCAAGAGAACTATCAGAACCTGTTGCGCCGTGACATGCATGATCCGGATCAGGATGAGGCGGATCAGGATGACGCTGGGCCCGATGTACTTCCGCCCCGGTGAACCCCACGGCCTGCCGAACAATCCCTTCAATGCCCTGATTGTGCCGCGGCCCATCGGCTGGATCTCGACACGCAGCGCCGAGGGTGTCGACAACCTGGCACCGTATTCGTTTTTCAATGCCGTCGCCTACGATCCGCCGCAGGTGATGTTTGCCGCCTCGGGCAATCACAGTGCCGGCGGCCTGAAGGACACGGTGCGCAACATTCAACAGACCGGGGAATTCGTCATCAATCTGGCGACGTGGCCCTTGCGTGAAGCGATGAACGCGTCCGCCGTGGGAGCGCCGGCGGATGTGGACGAGTTCGTCTACGCCGGATTGACGAAAGCGGAGGCAGTGGCTGTGCAGCCGCCATGGGTCGCCGACAGTCCGGCCCATCTGGAGTGTGTGCACACGCAGACGGTGCAGTTGCTGACGAATGATGATGAACCCAACACGGTCACCTTTGGCCGTGTCGTCGGCATCCACATCGACGAGTCCATTCTCGTCGACGGCAGGGTGGACATGGCACGCCTGCAGCCTCTCGGGCGGCTCGGATATCTCGATTATGTCGTGGTCCAGGAGGTCTTCAGCATGGAGCGCCCCACCTGGCCATAGGTATCGCGTCCCATAGCTGTGACACGACGTTGGTCCTATACTGCAGGCCATGCTTTCGGCGCGAAATCTGCTGTCCCCGAGGCGTGTGGCACGCGGTCCGGCCGTGCGGTGCCGGGTGAGTTGTCATCGCGCCGAAGAGCTGGACATGTGACCCCGAATCAATCGACCCCGAGTTCGAGGGCCCTCCCCGGCTTTGTCGCGCTGTTCTTGTTTGCGGCAGCCGTCGCCTGGCTGCGCTGTCTCAATGCCTACACCTGGCCGGTCCTCCATGCTGAGGATGGCCCCAATATGCTGGCCTTCTACTTCAACGATCGCTGTCTCGAGGGAGTCCTGCGAGTTTATTCCGGATACGTCTCCCTGCTGCCAAATCTTGTCGGCTACCTCGCTGGCGCTTTGCCCTTGCGGCTCGCGTCGCAGGCTATGTCGGCGCATACCCTCGTCCTGGCCGCTGCGGCTCACACATTGTTTGCCCACCACCACTTCCGCCCCTTGATCGCTGAAGACCGGATCAGGATCTGTATTTGCATCGTGCTCATTCTGGCGCCAGCCGGCAATTTCGCCATCTACTCAAGCACGACGTACTCGATCTGGCATCTGTTGTGGATCCTCATCCTTCTTGCGGCAGCGCCGGCTCCGCGGCAGCTCCTGCTGAGGCTCCTCGGCTTCGTCATTGGCGCCCTGGCAGCCTGGTCGCATCCACTCTCTATCGTTTGTCTGCCCCTCGGCATCGCACGGCTCATGGCGAAGGCACCCACCGGCGAGCGCGCTTACCACGGTGGTATCGTCGTCGCCATTCTGTCCTATGTCGCCATGGGCATCGAGTTCGGCCGTGCCGGCGAGGCACGTCCCGGAATACCAGATCTCTCGGCCTCCATGGAGTTGCTGCTGCAGCGCGTGCCCTTCGAGGCGCTCGCCGGGAACCACATGCGGTTGATCCTGCTGACACACGGCCTGGGTTGGGTCGCCACGGCGCTGGGTGGTCTCCTCACCATGGGTCTTTTCGCCCTGATCCTGAAAATGCCTCCCTCCTGCTGGAGTCGGCTGGCCTTCGGCGTTTCCTATCTTGTGATGGCGCTCACAATACTCAGCATCATGGCGCGGGGGGAAGCCCTGTTATCGGGACCGTGGGAGCAGCGCTACTTTTGCGTGCAGCAGCTCCTGTTTCTGTCCCTGGTTACGGTGGTGGCCTACACGCGGTGCGTGGCAGCCGTGGCGGTCCTGTTGGTAACAGCGGTGCTGCAGGCTCAGAACGGCATCTATTTTCACACGAACCGGCAGGCGGGAAGATCGATGCTGGCCAGCCTGTCGCTGGCCGAAGAACGGTTGAGCCAGTCCGACCGTCCCGTAGTGCTGCCCCGAAAGGGAGGCTGGGATATTCGACTGATACCACAGGCCCGGGCCTCGAATTGTGGGCAATGAAATGCTGAGGGAGGCCGTCGCTGCGGGAGGCTCGACGATGCGGTCCGGTCTGCTGCTGCCAGTCCTACTGGTGCTGATCAGCGCCGCAACCAACGCCGACAGTCCCTACGCGCGCTGGTCCCACGGTCCATCCACCGACCCGGAGTATTTCCCCATCGGTGTCTGGCTGCAGGATCCGGCCCAGGCCGAAGGCTACCAGGAGATCGGCATCAATCTCTAGGTCGGTCTGTGGGAGGGGCCAACGGAGGCGCAACTGGCGGCATTGACACAAGCCGGCATGCGGGTGATCTGCGCCCAGAACGCCGCCGGTCTGCGGCACTGGGACGCAGGACACCAAACTGGCGTGGAACTTCATCGAGACGACCCGGATCAACAGCACCTGGCGCAAAGCGACGCCGCGGCAGGTGCGGGCCGAGGTCTGGATGTCACTGATCCACGGCTCCCGGGGTATTGTCTACTTCGCGCACGAATGGCAGCCGGTATTCCGCGAGGCGCGGCTGCTGGAAGACGAAGAGATGGCCGATGCCGTGGCGCGCATCTATGCCGGCCTGCGCAACCTGGCACCGATGCTCAACAGCGTCGACATCGTCGGCGCCATGGAGGTCGCGTCCGCGAACCCGGAGGTGCCCGTGGATGTTCTCGTCAAGCAGCATGACGGTCAACGATACCTCTTTGCCGCGTCCATGCGCGAGGGGCGCACAACAGCGACCTTCCGACTGGTCGGTGCGTCGGCGGGCCGGGTGACGGTACTGGACGAGGGGCGAACCATCGAAGTGGTGGATGGCCTCTTCGTCGATGCGTTCGTCGACTATGACGTGCACCTTTATCGGTGGCTGCCGGCACCGATGACGGTGGTTGCCGACGGATCGGCGTCGACACCCCTGGCGGCGACCCCCGTGGCGCTCCGCCTGGAACAGAATCAGCCGAATCCCTTCAACGGGGCCACGAAGTTCCGTTCCGAACTGCCGCCGGGTGATTCGGTGGCTGGCCGGGGTGGAACGTTCCGGCGCTGGCCTCCACGACTGGGTCTGGGACGGCCGGGGCGCACAGGGGGCTGATCTGGCCAGTGGGGTGTATCTGGCTCGCCTGAGTACCGCGACCGCCGCCCGCACGCGACGCGTGTTGTTGCTGCGTTGACCGGCCGCGGTGTATTCTCATTGGCCAAAGGAGAAGGACCATGGTGCAGGTTACACAGTCTCTGCCCCTGACAGGGGGTGATGTCGCCATCGAGGGCGCCGTTTCCGTTGAACAGACGGCGGCGGGTCTGCATCCGTGGCGACTGCCCGTGACCCGGCGGGATCTGTTTGAGCCGTCGGTGGTAACCAGGGCGTCAATGCCGGCAGGTGTCCGGCTGACATTTGTCAGCGATACGAGCTCCGTCCTGCTGGAGATCGCCCCCGCCGGCGTGGCGCCGGAGCCGCCGTGGATCTTCGATCTGCTCGTCGACGGTGCGTTGCATCAGCGCCTGGCGCCGGAGCCGACTGCCGAGAGCATGCACTTTGTCGATGTGCCTGCCGGCGAGCATCGCCTCGAACTCTACCTGCCCAGCCAGTACGCACCCGTCGTGATCCGGGCGCTGAAGATCGACGCGGGAGCCTCGGTTCGGGGCTGGCATGATGATCGGCGGCGCATCGTGTTCTATGGCAGTTCCATCACCCACTGCCGCCATGCCGCCGGTCCGAGTGAGACCTGGCCGGCGCTGGTGGCGCGACAGTTCGACCTGCATCTGACGAGCCTCGGCTACGGTGGCGACTGCCACATGGACCCTGTTGTGGGTCGCATGATCGCCGGCCTGCCAGCCGATTTCATCGGGCTGAAACTGGGTATCAACATGATGGGTTCCCTGTCGGCGTCGGATCGCAGCTTTCGGGCGATGGCGATCGGTCTCATCGAGACGATCCGGGACGGCCATCCGGACACACCCCTGGCGGTGGTGTCACCCATCTGCCATCCCCCGGACGAGACCACGCAGAACGCGGCGGGCATGACACTGCAACGTATGCGACAGCGACTGGCCGAAGCGTGTGCACTGCTGCGTGGCCACGGTGATGCCAACCTGCACTACGTCGATGGCCTGCGGATCATGGGGGTCGACGATGTGCATCTCTACGTCGACCAGATGCACCCCAGCGCCGAGGGCTACCACTTTCTGGCGGCGGGATGGTCGCGCGAAGTAGCGCCGAAGCTGGGGTTGTCATGAGCGCCGACAGAATCCCTGAGTGGCTGTGGCGCATCGATGGCAGCCGCTTGCACGACCACCTGTTCTATCTGGCGGCAGACCCGCTGCCCTTTCGCAAGCTGAACTACACCCGTCCGGGTCAGGACCGCTGCACGCTGTACGAGGCGGACGACTACATCGTGGGTCAACTGCAGGGCAGCGGCTACGACGTGGAGCGCGAGTCGGTGCCCGGCGTGCAGGCTTTCCGCACGGATCGCTCGCGGCCGATGCCCCATCAGTTCAGCCGTCCACTGCCGGAGGATCCCAGCTATACGGCGTACAACCTGTATGCGCGCACCACGGGTTCGCGGCTGCCCGACGAATACCTCGTCGTCATCGCCCACAAGGATTCACAGAGCTGGACGGATTCACCCGGCGCCTATGACAATGCCTCGGGTACGTCGGTGGTGATGGAAATGGCGCGGGCCCTGAGCCAGTACGAGTCACAGCGCTCGATCTGGTTCGTGTTCTGCAACGAGGAGCACACACCGTGGACGAGTGCCGTTGTGGCGCAGGGCATGGTCGACAGGAAGCTGACGGTGCGCGGGGTGATCAACGTTGACAGCGTCGGCGGCCGGGCGCAGGCGGATGTCGACGCCGGGCGGGCGACACATGTGACGCGTTATACCACACCCGAGGGTGAGGTGCTGGCAGCACGCACAGCAGCATTGAACGAGCGCTACCAGATCGGCTTGATCACCAGCAGCTTCAGCAGCGAGCAGCCCAACGACGACGACGGCTCCTTCATCAAGGCCGGCATCCCCAACGCCATCCTGCACATCGGCTCCTTCCCCTACACCAATCCGGACTACCACGCCGAGACGGATACGCCCGACAAAGTCGATATCGACCTGATCAAACGTTCCGCGCGACTGAGTCTGGCGTTGCTGCTGGAGCTGGATCAGGAAGCCTAAGACCAGCCGCTCACGTGGACAACGTGGTTGCACCCTTCCCAGGCGTTGGCAGTCGTATTGCCGTCAGGCGCTGCGTACCTGGACCCAGCCGCCGGTCCGGCTCGACTCGTAGCAGGCTTCCATGATCGCCACGGCATCGACGGCACAGATCAGATCGGCGTCGAGTTCGGCCGATGTGAGATCACCCTTGATGGCGGCTACGAGACGGTCCACCTGTGTCGGGCGGGCGATGCCTGCGGCGACGGGCAGCGGATCCTTGCCGGGGACGGCGAGCAGATAGCCCTTGTCGGCGTGCTCGAAAAGCGTGCCCTCGGAGCCGGTGATCTCGAAGCCGCCGCCTTGGCCACCGGTCTGCACCCACGATGCTTCGACGGTGCCCAGGGCGCCATTGGCGAAACGCAACCAGGCGATGCCGTGGTCGTCGACGTCGGGGTAGATCCCGGCGGCATTGCCGATGGTCGCCATGACGCTGTCGACCTTGCCCAGGGTGCTGCACAAACGGTGTACGGCATGGGTGCCCATGTCCATGAAGGCGCCGCCGCCGGCCAGATCGGGCTGGGTGAACCAGTTGACATCGGCCGAGTCAAACCAGCGACCATAGGCGGCGTGGTGGGCATTGCGATAGTGGGCGTGGGTGATGTTGCCCAGAGCCCCCGTGGCCACGTGGGCGATGGCACCCTGCATCGGGGCGGAGAAGGGCTGGAAGTAGCCCATGTGGACGACGGTCCCGTGCTTGCGCACCAGTTCGAGTGCGGCAAAGGCCTCGTCGGCAGAGGTGGTGAAGGGCTTTTCACAGAAGATTGGTTTGCCTGCCGGAATGGCAGCGCGCAGCAGGTCCAGATGGCGCGTGTTTTCCGAACAGATGATGAATCCGTCGACGTCGGCCCGAGCCAGCACGGCGGGCAGATCGGCGCAGTACTCGGCGTCGTTGTCGGCAGCAAAGCGCTGGCCGCGATCGCTGATGTCATCATAGATGACGACCAGATTGCGGTCGTCATGATCGGCGATGTTCTGCAGAAAGCCCTTGGTGTGAACGTGGGCGGCGGACAGCAGAGCGAGATTGATCAACGGAGCCCCCGGGGCGGTGTAGAGTGAGGCCGCGGGTGCGTCAGGTGTTGTCAGTTCGGCGCGTGGCGCGGCAGACGGGCAGGGGATGGTGGTTCGTTGAGACAGACCCATGTGCGTCCCGTGCCGGCACGGAATATGGTCACCGGATCGACTTGAGGGTAGTCGTCGGCCAGGTCCACGTGACTGGCGCCGCGGTTCATCGCCCGACGGATCTTGATGACATCCGCTTCGGTGAGCTTGGAGCGGCCATGCTGTTCGCCGGTAAGTTGTCCTGCCATGTCTGTTATCCTGCTGAATGGGAGCACCGGATTGGACGGAACACGCAACGTGGAGGATGTTACGTTTTCCGGTCGTCTTGGCAAGAAAATATGCACCGGACGCATAAAACAAAATGGGATGGAGCGACGAAGAGGTCATGACAGGGATCAATGAGGCACCAGCCGCCGCGGATTGGCTCGTCGGTGAAGTGGGAGTATGGGTTGGGCGTCCCGGTGCGGACTGGCACCGTCATGGTGCATATCCCTTTGCTGTGCAGGGGATTCATCGAGGCGAAGACAAACTCCTGATCGGCACCGTACACGGTCTCTGGGAGGTGTCGACGAACCCTGCCGAGCGCTGGGTGCAGCTGCATGATGAGACCCTTACAGAGGTCATGTCCGTCACCCGCGACGCCACGGGCGCACCCGTTGTGGCCGGGACGTATGGCGTCGCCGTCGCCACGCCGGACGAACTGGGGGTGCCCCGGTGGCGCAGCCTGACGGAGACACGGACGCCGAACGAGCGCTACACGAATGTCCTGCGCCTGGCAGCGCCGGACCTCTGGCTGGCAGGCACCGAAGCCGGTGTGCTGGTGTCCACCGATGGCGGGGCGCAGTGGCAGGCAACTCAGCTGACGGGCACAGCGGTGCGCTGCGTCGAGCATTTTGCTCAGTTCTGGTGGGCTGGTAGCGATGACCGTGGCCTGTGGCGCAGCCATGACGGACACGCATGGGAACAGGTCGAAACACCCACAACCGCCGTGTTCAGCATCGCCGTTGCCGGTGATACACTGCTGCTGGGCGGTTTCGACGGGATCTACCAGCGCGATGCGGGCGGCACCTGGAGACGCTCCGGGCCGCAGGCACTGATTCGCTGCCTGGTGGTCGATGGTGACATCTGGGCTGCTGGCGCCGATCCCGGCGGCCTGTGGCACTCAAGTGATGCAGGCGCTTGCTGGCGACGCACAGGACCATTCCAGCGAGTCGCCGTCATCAGTGGACCGAACCGGGCGGGGGGCGCGTGATGGATCAGCAGACCTACGAGAAGCAGGTGCAGGCCAGGGCCGATGAGATGCTCGACGTCGTGGCGGCACAGGAGCGGCACTCGGCGTGGACGGCCCATGCGGTGCTGGCCCGCGGCGGCAATCCGGATTGCGTCGCCGAATCCGTGTCGCAGACGTTGGGAGCCGTGGTGGCTGGTGCCGGTGACGGTGACATGGGTGGGCCCTTCCATGTGCTGCCGGCGATGCTGCTGCACAGTCGCTGGGAGGCACAACTGCCAGTGGCTGCGGCTGAGATGATCCGCGCCTTCATGCTGGACAGTGTGATCGTGCGGGGCAACACCGAGAACCACTGGTTGATGTACTACACGGGAAACCTGTTGGCCGCTGAACGCTGGCAGGACGAGGCCCTGTTCTGGGCCGGCCGGCCGCCGGCAGCCATGCAGCGTGAAGCAACGCGATGGATTCTGGGGACGATCGAGCGCACGGCGCGCATCGGTCACCATGAGTACGATTCGCCCGGCTATCAGATCGAACACATGATGCCCCTCATCGGCCTGTACGAACACACCACGGACCTGCATCTGCGGGCGCAGGTGGAGCGTGTCCTGACGCTGCTGGTGGCGGACATGGCCCTGGAGTTTTTCCACGGCTCCTGGGCTGGCAGCCACAGCCGCGAAGGCTATCGCGAGAACACCTGGACACGTGTCGGGCCGATTCGCACGCTGCAGTACCTGTACTTCGGTGGCGAGCCCTTTGATGCGGACCAGCATGTGCACGGCTTTGCCGTCCCGGCGCTGGTTGCGGCGTACCGGCCGTCGGCCCTGTTTGCACGCATGGCCTGGGACCGTTCGACGCCCCAGGTGGTGAAGAAGACCAAGGCGCCACGCAACATCATCCGGCATGCCGATGTCTATGCGGGCCCGGTGCGCAAGACGACCTACATGAGTCACTCCTTCGCTCTGGGCTCGGCGCAGATCAATCTGCCCGGAACCGCGGCGGGGCCGATCGATCTGGTCTCCTGGGACCTTACCTGGTCTGGTGCCAAGCAGCAGGCCAAGATCACCTGCAATCATCCTTTTCAGGGGCCGGAACGATTCAGCGCCTTCCTTGCACCCCTGCCGCAGAACGCGCGGCGTGACGTTGGTGGGGGCAAGCCGTACCTGCAGTCGGTGGATCGGTTGTTCGGCGCGTCGCCCTTCGAACGCATTGCGCAACATGAGGGCGCGGTGCTGGTGACGTACCGCATCCCGGACCATGACGAAGCACCCTATGCCAACATGTTTCTGCCCATGTCGATCGACTGGATCGAGCAGGATGGCTGGCTGCTGGGGGACATGGGGGATTTCCACGTGGGCATCCGTCCCCTGGCGACCCACCACTGGTGGCGGATTCGCGAGTCCCGCAACGACGCCATCATGGTCAGCGACGGGGATCTCATCGATGGCTGGTTGTTGCGCATCGACGGGCCGACGCCGGGGATCGCCCTGGAAGCCGTGGAGGCGACGGCGGTGGCATCCTTCGAGCAATTCTGCGCGCAGCGTACCAAGGCGGGCCTGGATCTGCAGGAC
>JAQCJA010000071.1 GCA_027593305.1 bacterium | reverse complement strand
GGCCGTGGATCCCGGCGACGGTGCGTCTCCCAAACACAGCTTCGGGCCGGGGCCAGAGTGCCAGAACACGTTCGTACCACGCGATGGCTGTCTCGGCATCGTCCTGTTGCGCTGCAAGCACGGCAGCCGTGATCCAGGAAAGAGCCTCGAAGAATTCCGCAGAGCGCACCGAAGGCAACATCACCTGGGCCTGTCTCTGCGCCGTGAGCTTCGGACCTGTTGCCCGTACATGGTGCAGCCCTCGGGTCGGCAGAAAGTACCAGTCCTGTGCATCAAAATCCGTCGCCGGCGGCGAGGCAACAGTGGAGAATGGATCAAACAGTTGCCCGTCGCCGTCACCCATGGGTGCTTCCCCGGCGGGCCCACAGACGGGATGCTCGTAGTACAGGCGCACCGCCGGCATCCAGGCCTGCGAGCCACCGGTGTCTGGGAGAATCTGCGTGGCGACAGCCGGCAGACCCGGGGGAAACAGAGCGGGTAAGTCGGGCCTCGTTGCCAGATACTCGTAGGCGGCGTGCAGACCGTCGATGCCGTAGCTGCGCAGGAAATGCGCCTGGCGAGTGAACACGTCCGCAGGCCGCAGCAGGTCGATCCGACCACAGACAGATTCGGGTTCCGCCAGCCAGGCCCCCAGCGGCGCCTGCTGCTGGATCCATGCGCGCGCCTCGCTACGGGTATCGGCGCCACCGAGCAACTGTCGACTGGCGAGGCTCACGTATAGGGGCTCCAGCATGACGACACCCGTCAGCAGGATCAACAGCTCTGACCGGCGAACGACCAACAGTCCACGGGCCATCAACAGACACAGGACGGGTGCCAGGGGCAGGGCATAACGCAGGAAGGAGGATCCGGCTGCCAACAGCAGCGCAACCGTCACCAACCCGGTCGACAGGACAACCAGGTCCTGCCACGTTCGGCAACGAGCGGCCTGGACCAGCCCTACCGCAACCGCCAGCAAACCGCCGATCCCACAGGCGAAGCGAGTCGCCGCGAACAACCGGGCCACGGCGGATGTGTCTGTCGGTGTCAGCAGGTGTGTGCCAGCCATGTCGCTGAAGTGATGCCAGAAGGCGACGAAATCGAGCCAGACGTAGGGTGAGGCGACACTGAAAGCGAACAACGCCGATGCCGCACACAGGCAAAGCCGTCGCACGGTGTGCACGGACCATCGGTCTGACAGAGCCACCGCCACCGGTAGCGCGATCAGCACGGCGGGGTACTTGCTGGCCGCAGCCAGTCCGACGAAGAGACCGGCGACTCGTACATCCCGTGTTACACCGGATTGCCTGGCACGAGTGGCCCACAGCAGGGCCAGGACCGTCCAGAACAGCGCCGGCGTGTCCGTGTTGGCCAGGGGGGCGAAACGTGTTGCCAAGGGCATGCCAGCCAGGGCGACGGCCGCCAGCCCTCCCGCAAGTGGCCCGAAAAGACGTCGGCCCAGCAGGGCAAGAACCAGGACCGTTGCCGTTGACAGCAGAACGCCTGCGACCCGGGCGACGGCGAGGATGGCGCTGCCATCCACCAGATACTGGTAGGCGACGAACTGCGTGGCGGTGCGGGCGGCGCCTGCACCCCAACCCGTCATCCAGGCCAGGTGCCAGGCCAGGTAATCGCAGAGCGAGATCAGGTAGAAGTGGAACGTGGGGTAGTTGAAGTAGTGCGGATTGAGATCGCCCCCCCAGAACCCGAGAGGCAGAACGACAAAGGCGATTTCATCGAAGTGAGACCATGTCGGCAATGGCGTCGGCCAGCGCAGCCCCAGGGCGGCGAGCACAACAACCGGAACCCCCCAACGGAAGAGTCGGGCCTGTGCCGCGTCAGTCATTGCGGGGCAGGCCCGGCCCTTCACCCGGTAACGGCCTGCGCAATTCCCTCGTCAAAGAACTGGATTCGATCCTGGTATTTGGCCCGCAGATCCTGCAAAAACTGTTCGAAGACAATCTGCTTCTTGATCCAGTTGACGGTGGCTCGGGCTCGGCGCCGGGCTTCCTCGTAGGGGGCAGGCTCCGTCGTGCGATCCAGCACACGGTAGACGGAGAAACCTTCGAATACCGGCAGCGGCCCTACCAGTTCGCCAGGTTGGCTCTTGTAGGCGGAGGCTGCCAGCCGACCCAGGTAGCGGCCGTCAGCCAGGGTCAACGAGATTCGCCCATTCTCGTCGCGGTGCTCCAGGGACCGCAGGGACATTTTCCGTGCCAGGTCTGCGATCTTCTCTCCCGCTTCGATCCGCGCACGCACGGACTGGGCTTCGGCCTCCGTCGCCACCAGCACCTCCTCGATGGTGATGTGTTCCGGGCGTGTGTAACGCTCCGGCTTTGCGTCATACTCGGCACGGACCTCCTCTTCGCTGATCTCGACCCGTTCATCGAGAATCTTCACCCGCAACTGGACGATAAGCTCTTCCTTGCGGCGCTGCAGCAACCAGTCGGCAATGTCTTCACGTTGCGCGTAGCCGGCCTCCAGTGCCCCGGCCATGAGAACTGCGTCCGGTACCAGCGTGCGACTCATGCGCTGAGCCATGGACTGAGCTGTCAACTGACGCAGAGAGCCCAGGTCGACGGGGTCGACGGACATGACTACATCAAGCCCGGTGATCTGCCCGCCGCGGTATCGGTAGATCGTCAATTCAGCAAGCGCCGCGTCGTCCCAGGCCCCGCGACGGGTAATCTCCAACAGCCGCTTCAGCCCATCTCTGTCTAGGCTCAGTTGCAGATCGCTCTTGAGGCTGTCCACGAGGGCACGGCGCTCGGCGACGCTGCGCTCCATGTACATCTTCTGATAGAGTGCCAGGAAACGTTCCTGATTGAGATCCGCGTCAAACTGGGCCAATACCGTGAAGACACCGAAGCCACCCTTCAGGTCGATCGGCTCGGATATCTCCCCCTCGGTGAGTGCGAACAGTCGATCTCCCAGGCTTGGCTGCACATCGAGACGGTTCATGTAGCGGCCCTGGTCGCCTCCCTGTCGAGCCGACTCCTTGTGCGTCGACCACATGCGGGCGGCTTCGCCGAAAGTGGCGCCCGAGGCGATGTCCTGCAGAGCGGCTTGCGCACTGTCGAGACTGCTCGTCAGAATCTGACCGACGCGAATCGTGCGTGACAGGCCCTTTGCCGCCCATTCGTCGCGCACCTGTGACGGCAGCAGATTCACCTTGATCTGGTCGATGATATACAAGCCAACCAACCGGTCCATGCGCTGCCGCTTCGTCTTGCTGAGAAAATCCGGTCGCTGGGCGATGCCCTGGTCGAGCGCCTCGATCTGCAACAGCTCCATGTCGATCAGGGTCTGCAAATGGTCGCGCACCTGTTCAATGCCAACGTTACCACTCTGCAGATAGGCGGGTATGTCCGCATAGAACTCCCGGAGCTGCTTCAGCGTAATCATGGTGTCATCGACGCGGGCAAGGATAACAGCCTCATCGTCTGCGGTAACGGGCGGCGCATGCTGTGGCGCTGGCTCCTGGGCGCAGGCCTGCAGCATGAGGGCGACTGCAAGCAGGATGAATGCGCCGGCTTTTGCGAACATCGAGGTCATACTTTCTATTCCCGTCTTCACCGAATGTTGGTTGTTCACCCCGGCGGCCTAGGTGCAGCCGGAATAAGGAAGGTAGGTTACGCCTGCCTTTCGGACTGTCAAGGAATGCGGCTGGCCCACTGGACCCCTCGCGGCGTCGCCGCCGGCATCGCTGCCGGCATTTTTCTTCTGGCGTTGGCCCTGCGGCTGGTGCTGCTGGCGGAGGCAGCCGCTTCCCCCTACGCCGGCACGCTGGTACTGGACGCCGAAGAATACCGGCATCTGGCTCGAGGCCTGCTCGCCGGCACCTGGAGTGAGGTTACCGCCGAAACCTACGTTCACGGAATCCTCTACCCGATCCTGTGGGCGGGCGTCGAATGGTGTGGCCTTGGAGTAACCGCCCTGCTGCTGCTGCAGGCCATCCTCGGCTCGCTGACCTGTGTGTTGCTCTATCGTGGCGCCCGTCACCTGCTGGCGCCGCCGGCGGCGATCGTGTGTGGTGTGCTGGCCAGCCTGTATCAGCCTTTCCTGGTGTTCGGCGCCCAGCCATTGGCAACGACCCTCGTCATTTTCCTTGTTGCGGCGCTGTTCGCCTGGCTGAGCCGGCCTTCGGCGATGTCGGACCGGTGCCTGGCAGGCGCAGGGCTGCTGCTGGCGCTGCTGGGCGCGACGCGGGCCAACGCCCTGCTGCTGCTGCCGGTGGTGGCCTTTGTTTCGGTGACGCGCAGCCAGGCGGAAGGGCGATCGCCGCGACGCGCCCTGCTGTTGCTGTGCACCGGCCTCGGTATCGGCATGGCACCCCTCGTTGCGCACAACATCGCCACCCAGGGCACCCCACTGCCCTTTGAGGGGGCCTGGTCGCTGCACATGGGCAATAACCCGGCAGCTGACGGCACGCCCTACGCCCGTCAGGGCATCGACTGGCAGCGCCTCGAGTCGGTCGGCTTCCGGGATGGATGGCAGGCCACGCCAGCACAACGCGGGCGTATTTACCTGACGGAAGTCATCGGCTTCTGGACCGGGCAGCCACTGCGGGCGGCGCTGCTGACGTACCAGAAAGTTCGGTTGTTCTGGAACGCCTTCGAAGTCCCGGTGAGTGTGGATCTGGCCTGGTTCGACCAGCACAGCCTGCTTGGCCGGATCCTGCCAGCGACTTTCGGCCTGCTGGCGCCCATGGCACTTCTGGGTATGATCGTCAACCGCCACCGTTGGCGAACCTGGTCTCTGGCCTACGGCGGCGTTCTAGCCTTCCTGGTGTCGGGCATGTTGTTCACCGTCTGTGCCCGCTACCGACTGCCGGCGGTACCATTCCTGCTGCTGTTCGCCGCAGATGCGATCTATCGCCTTGCCAAGCTGGTGCGGACGAGGGATCGACGCGGGCTGCTGCACCACGGTGCGTGGTTGGTGGCAGCGACGGTCATCGTCCACACCGGCGTCAATCCAGCTCATGCCGACCATCTGCGCCCCGCCTGGCTCCAGGGCGAAATCCTGCTGCAAACGAACCGACTGCAGGAGGCGGAGGGCGCTTTCCTTCTGGCGCTTGAGGCGCATCCCGGAGACGCTGATATCCACAATAGTCTCGGCGCCACACACGAGCGTCAGGGACGCCTCGACGAAGCCGAGAGCAACTATCGCGAGTCTTTGCGGCTGGCACCCGATCACTCTCGAGCCGGCGTGAATCTGGCGCGTCTGCTGGGTCGGTCCGGCCGGTATACCGAGGCGTCAGCGCTACTGGCCACCGTGCTGGCAGTGGATCCACGCCCGCGGATGCAGCACGAGGCCCGCTTGTGCCAGGGGATCCTGCAATTGCAGGCAGGCGATCCACAGGCAGCCTACCAGAACATGCACAGCGCCCTGCAGATCCGGGATCTGGCCCAGGCGCGGTACAACCTGGCCAGTGTCTGTCACCAGCTGGGTCGAATCGACGAGGAGCTGGAGCATCTGCAACGTGCCGTGCAGCTGCAGCCCACCTTCGCCGCCGCTCATCTGAATCTGGGTACACTACGCATGATGCGAGGCGAATGGGCCGCCGCCGAAGGATCCCTCAGGCAAGCCGTCACCCTGGAGCCAACATTGGCCACCGCCCATGCCCACCTGGGGATTCTTTACCAGCGCACGGGCAGGCCTGAGCTGTCCCGGGCGGCGCTGAATTCGGCCCGTCGTCTGCGCGTCGATCCCGGGCAAACGCCGTCGCGGTGAGGCCCCGTGGACTGCACGCGAATTGACTTCTGCCCCTGAGCTAGCTATTTATTGCGGATTGTCGGCGATGTGTTCGACGTTCGGTGCGACGCAGGATCCCGGAGTTCTCCCATGAAAACCACCCAGCCTTTCTTCAGCCTCTGCCTGCTGTCGATGGCAGGATTGCTGGCCAGCTGCTCCGACTCATCGGACCCATCCGGGCCGGAGACGCTGTCCTCCTTCGAAGTCATCCAGCACGAGATCTTCGACGACAACTGCGTCACTTGTCATACGGCAGGTACCGCTTTCGCCAGGCAGTCCGATCTGGTGCTGACAGCGGATGTCGCCTACGACCAGCTCGTCGGCGCAGCTCCCAGCAATCGCCACGCTGCCGACGCCGGCCTCGTCCGCGTCAGCAGCATCGGCCCCGGGGGGCTGGAACAGAGCTACCTCTGGGAAAAAATCAACGCCCCCGCTTCCGACCACTTCTACGGTGAACACTCTGAGTACGGCGAAATCATGCCCCTGGGTCGGCCCCCCCTGACCAGCGGCGAACTTGAGTACATCCGCCGCTGGATCGCCGCCGGTGCGCCCAGGACGGGTGTCGTCATCGACCCCGCAGTGCTCGACGATACACAGCGCTACGAGCCCGGCCCCTTCGCGCCCCTGCCGATCCCGGTCGCAGGCCTGCAACTGCATCTGGATTCCTTCCCGGTCGTGGCCAACCACGAGCGCGAAGTGTTTTCCTACATGCCTCTGAACAATGACGTGGACCTGTACGTCAATCGCTTCGACATCGCCCTGCGGCCCGGCAGCCATCATTTCATCATGTATACATACCCCGACTACACGCCAGCGGATGTCGTGCCGAATCCATTCGAGATTCGTGACCTGCGCGATGAAAATGACAACTATCAGGACGCCAATGGCGACGACTTGTTCGACTGGCGTCAGATGCAGTATGCCAAACCGATCGTCATCAGCCAGTCGCGCCGGCTTGACTTTTCCTTGCCGGAGGGGGTCGCCATGCGCCTGCCCGCCGGCTCCGGGATCGACCTGAACGCGCACTACGCCAACTATTCGGCTGACGCCATCGACGGCGAAGCCTACATCAATCTGCATCTGCTGCAAGCTGACGAAGTGCAGCACGTTGCCAGAATCTTCGCCCTGAGCAACTTTGACATCCTGTTGCCAGGTGGGCAGGTGACGACTCTGGAGAAGGAGTTTGAGTTTCTGGAGGATCGCCAGATCGTGCAACTGGTGGCGCATACGCACCAGCGTATGATCGACTTCAGCGCCGAGATCGTTGGTGGGGACCGCAACGGCGAGACGATTTACCGGAGTGTCGACTGGGAGCACCCTGCGCCGCTGCGTTTCGATCCGCCCCTGTCCATGAAACAGGGACAGGGGCTGCGCGTTCGCGCCACGTACGACAACCCGGAGGACAACGATCTGTACTTCGGCTTCACGCGCAAGGAAGAAATGATGATCCTCTACGGCTACTACTACACCGAGTGATCCCGGGCGTCACGGCAGCAACGCGACGCCTCACAGCGGGCTCGCGGTCCTCCGGCACCTGCTGCTGACTGCCTGACTGACGATTCCATTCGTCATCAGCCTCTGTGTCCCGTGCGGCGTTCCCGCCACATCAACAGCAGCAGCGCCCCACCGACGACGGCGGCAACCCCCAGCGCCGCCTGATTGAGCGCATACCAGCCGATGCGCTCCTCAAGGGGGCCCGCAGAGAAGGTCGACACGATCATCGTCGCGAAGATCAGGAAGTCGTTGGCCGACTGCACTCGTGCCTTCTCTCCCTCGGTGCGGTAGGTAGCCGTGATCAGGGACGTACACGAGACGAAGAGGAAATTCCAACCGACGCCGAGTACGGTAAGTCCTGTCATGAATGTGAGCAGCTGTGTGCCGCCGGTGTTGATCCAGGCCGCAGCAGCGATGCAGACCACCCCCGTCAGCAGCAGCGGCCGTTCGCCGAAACGCCGGATCAGGCTGCCGGTGAAGAAGGATGGCACGTACATGCCCAGCACGTGCCACTGAATCACGCTGGCCGTATCGCCGAAGGCATGGTGATGGCGCTCCATGGACAGGGGTGTTGCGTTCATCAGCAGTGACATCAGGCCCCAACTGGCGACGGCGCCGAGGACGGCCAGAACGAACGTGGGACTATGGGCGATGGTGCCCAGTGAGCGACCATCGTCAGCGTCGGACTTTGGTGTGGGCGCCGGCAACTGGGTGCGCGACACGATCAGCAGAATCAGCCCCTGCAACACGGTGATACAGGCAAAGGAACCGACGAAGGGGTGGCCCGCAACCAGATCCTTTGTCTGCGTTGACAGCGTCGATCCGAGGAATGCAGCCACGACGCCACCGGCCATGACCAGCGAAATGGCACGTGTGCGAAACTCCGGTGGCGCTACCTCGCCGGCGGCGAACCGATAGTAGGTGGCAAAGCCGTTGACGGCGCCAATCAGCAGACCGCCGCCGCACAGCAGCCAGAAATTCTCCAGCCATACCGCACTGGCAGCGACCGTGGCGCCGGCAATGCCGATCAGCGCCGCCAGGGCAAACCCGGGGCGCCGTCCCCGGCGACGCATGAACTGCGCTGCAGGAATCGTCATCAACGTTGTCGCCACGGGCACGAGAGCCAGGGGCAACGTCGACAGTGCCGCGTCAGGTGCGAGTCGACGCCCGATCAGGGCCATCGTCGTCAGCACGATGATCGCCGATGAGCGTGTCAGCGCCTCACATAGAAACAGCAGGCCTACCTGGAGCGTCGGACGGTCCGTCAGAATCGTCCGCCCTAGCGTTGCGCGCGCCGCGCCCGTACGGCGGCAGCCAGCTGCTCGAGCACGAGCGCCGTCGTGTCCCAGTTGATGCAGGCATCGGTGATGCTCTGTCCGTACGTGCCAGCCTTGCCAGCGATCAGATCCTGTCGCCCCTCCACGAGGTGGCTTTCCAGCATGACACCGAAAATATTGTCGGAGCCAGCCGCAAGCTGTGCCGCCACGGCGGCAGCGACGGCGGGCTGCCGGTTGTGGTCCTTTTCGCTGTTGCCGTGACTGCAGTCCACCATCAACCGGTGCGGCAAACCATCTGCCGCCAGTTTGCCGGCCAGCTCGTCGACGGATCGCTGTTCGTAATTCGGCCCCAGGGTGGAGCCACGCAGGATGATATGACAGGCGTCGTTGCCCGTTGTGGCGACGATGGCGGAAATGCCCTGTTTCGTCACCGACAGAAAGTGATGGGCGCCGCGTGCCGCCTTGATCGCATCGATCGCCAGCTGCGTGCTGCCGCCGGTGCCATTCTTGAAGCCCACAGGCATGGACAGCCCGGAGGCCAGTTCGCGGTGCACCTGACTCTCCGTCGTGCGGGCGCCAATCGCCCCCCAGGAGACCAGGTCCGCGATGAACTGCGGGCTGATCGTATCCAGGAACTCGCTGCCTACGGGCAATCCCAGATTGCACAGGTCCAGCAACAGTCCACGTGCCGTGCGCAGGCCCGCATTGATCTGAAAGCTGCCATCCAGCCGGGGATCGTTGATCAGGCCCTTCCAGCCCACCGTCGTGCGCGGCTTTTCGAAGTAGACCCGCATGATGGTGATCAGATCCCCATCGTGATGGTCAGCAGCTTTCTTCAGACGAACGGCATACTCACGTGCCGCTTCCGGATCGTGGATCGAACATGGACCGGCAACAACCACCAGACGGTCATCTGTGCCGGCCAGGGCGGCGTTCACCTGCTGGCGTCCGCTACTGACCGTGATGGAAGCCCTTTCCGTCACCGGCAGGTCTTCCATCAGGATCGCCGGCGGTATGAGGGGTCGGAGGCCGGAGATTCGCAGATCGTCAGTCGTGTGCAACATCGCGCACTGGATCCTTTCGTTAGGGACGCATCGTGGCGCCGGGTTGCACCGGGGCCGTTATTACTGCGCCTGGCACTGACACAGGAGAAATTCGTTTGGGAGCCAATCTGCCCCCGGAGTCCGGGATCCGTGTACCCGCGCAGGATCTGCGCGACCTCGTTGAGACACTGTTCCACACAGTGGGAATGAGTGCTGCCGATGCCACGCTGATGGCGCAACTGCTGGTGGCCACCGACCTGCGCGGCGTCTTCAGTCACGGCAGCCAGCAGACGAGCGGCTATGTACAGATGATTCGTGATGGCCGCGTCAATGCCCGCCCTAATATAACCGAGCAGGCGACGACGACCACCACTCGGGTGTATGACGGGGACGGCGGCATGGGCCACCTGCCTTGCTGGCGAGCGGCCCACTTCGTCGCCGAGACGGCCATGGCACTGGGTGTCGGCGCCGCTGCCACCGGCAACCACTTCCACTTCGGCAGTGCCGGCAAGTACAGTCGGGTCGCGGCGCAGAATGACTGTATCGGTCTGGCGCTATCCTCCCATCGGTGGCCACGACAGGGCATGATCCGCACCGGTGCCACCGGCGCGTCACCCATGAGCATTGCCATTCCTGCGGGGCCCGGCGTGCCGCCTCTCGTCATCGATATGGGCACGCGGTTGCTTGCCTGGAGCGAAGATCTGTTCACGCAGATGCCCTTCGCCTACTTCAAGGAACTGGGCCTTGGCGCGGTGACCCACGCCATCGGTGGTGTGCTTGCCGGCATCTGGCAACCCGGGCGTATTCCACCGGTGTCAAAGTGGGAGTCGAATCAGGGGGGCTTCTTTGCCGCCTTCCACATCGCTGCCTTCGCGCCCGTGGACGAGTTCTATGCGGAGATGGCACGTTATGTCGAGCAGTGTCGGGGGCTGGAGCCCTTTCCGGGGCACACACAAGCCGAGCTGCCGGGGGGCATCGAATGGCGCAATGTCACCCAGTTCGAGCGTGACGGCATCCCCATCTCGGAACGGCATCAGAAACTGCTGCAGGACATTGCCGCCGAGCTTGGCGTGGTGTCCCCCTTCGCGCACTACGAAAACACGCGCTTCGGCGCTGATTCGCTGGAGAAAGGCTGACCTCTACCGTGAGTGAAGACCGCTGCATCATCACCGTGGGTCTTGACATTGGCGGCCGCCAACCAGCGGCTGACATCCTCGACGCTGCGGGACTGACCTGGAGCCACAAGTACGGGGGACCCCATTGGGCGGACGAGGCCACACGGGAGGCCTTGCAGGGTGTCAGCGCCGTCCTTGCCGGGTCCGAGAATTTCTCTGCCCATACGCTGAAGGATGCGACGCAGTTGCGGGTGATTGCGCGCAATGGTGTCGGCTACGACAAGGTTGACCTCGGGGTCTGCACCGAGCGCGGCATCGTCGTCACCTACACCCCGGGGGTCATGGCCGACGCGGTAGCTGATCTGACGTTCGCCCTCCTGCTGGCTGCCGTGCGACGGATTCCTGCCGGTGATCGCACGATCAAAGCCGGCGGCTATGATGTGGCCATCGGCGAGGACCTGCCGTCGATGACGCTCGGCCTGCTCGGTTGCGGGCGCATCGGCGCCGAAACCGTGCGCCGCGCCAAAGGTTTCCGCATGCGTGTGCTCGTACACGACCCCTATGTTGATGCCGCCGCACTGCGTGAGCTGGGTGCGGAGGCAGTGGATCGCGCCACGTTGCTGGCCGAAGCGGACGCGATCAGCCTGCATGTACCGATGTCGGCGGAAAACGCCAATGTCGTCAACGCCGAGTTTCTCGGCGCCATGAAGCGCGGCAGTTATCTGATCAATACCGCCCGTGGCGGCCTGGTGGATGAGCCGGCCCTGCTGGAGGCACTGCGCAGCGGCCGGATCGCAGGCGCCGGGCTGGATTGCCAGGCGACCGAACCGCCCGTGGGCGTCTCGGCCCAGCTCTGCGCGCTGGACAATGTCATCGCCAGTCCGCACTCGGGTTCGCTGACGATCACCGCCCGCGTGCGCATGGCGCAGATGGCGGCACGCAGCATGGTCGATGTGTTGCAGGGCCGCATTCCGGAACAGGTCGTCAACCGTGAAGTGCTGAAGAAGCTGCGTCTGCAGTAGCCGCGTCCGGTTGCGTGTCAGACACCATCCTGGCAGGGCCACCCCAGCGGCAACGGGCACCACGCCAGCAACTGCGCCGCTGCTCGTGGCACCTGCACCACGGCGGACGGCGGCATGGGCCCGAAGAATACCCGCATGGCGATGCAGGCGTTCCAGGTGACGGCCGCCGCATCGGTGACCTGCACACACGTCACCTGTGTGCCGTGCACAAGGATGCGCAGATTGCCGTAGCCCTCGATGCCAACGATGACATCACCGTCCGCCAGTGCACCACCGGCGGCACGCACCTGTAACAGAGCCCCCACAGTCGCCGCCCAGTCGTAGATCTGCCAGTTGCCTGAGCTGCCCAGGCTGAGACCTTCGCCGATGGCGCCCATGCGCTGCAGAAACTCGAAACGGGTGGGCCCAATATCAAAGCGGGCGCTGCCGGCCTCTCGCGACTGCACCCATGACCGGGCCATATCAAGTTCCGTCGTCGTGTCCTGCCCGAGCAGTTCCACAACACTGCCGCCGTCAGCGTCGGCCACCAGATAGCCCACCATGGCGCCCGTGTCATCCAGCGCGGCGTAGGGCTGGTGGTACCAGCTGACGAGGAACCGGGGAAAGACATCAACACCGCCGCGCTGGTTGTGCACGCGTTGCGCGTCGTGCAGCTGCCGGGCCACGTCGATTCTGGCTGTGTAACCGGCGGCCAGGGGCTCGAAGCGCAGGGGTTTGTTGTCGCCGAACACGTGGCGCACATTCGCCGACGTCAGGCTGATGGACAACTGCTGTCCACATTTCTCGTAGCCGAAATAGCCGTAGCGTTGCCGCTGGCCACCCAGCCATGAAAGGTCATAGCCTTCGGTCCGCATCTTCTCGACGCAGTGGTTCATCAGCACTTTCATGTAGCCCTTGCCCCGCACGCTGCGGTGCGTCGACACGCCGCCGATGCCACCCACCCGCAGGCATACATCCCCCACCTGCCAGTGCAGGGGAAACAGACCGACCACGGCGCGGATTCTGCCATCTTCGCGCACGGCGTGATTGTTTGCCATGAACTCTTGTGTCGGCTGGTAGATCGACGGCAGCAGCGTGGCAAAGTTGTGTTCACGGTGCTCACCAAAGACCTCGTTGATGAAGGCGAGCCCCTCGTCCCAGTCGGCCGCTGTCAGTTGTACAACATCCACACTCATGGTCCATTCCCCTGACGGTTGATTGTCGCCTGAATGTCGCTCAGGTTCTGCAGCGCCAGGTCCCAGTCGGGCCGCAACGCCAGCGCGCGCTGGGTCGCCGCCAACGCCTGTGACACTCTGCCGAGCTGGAACAGCGCCGCCCCTCGATTGAGGTGCGCGTCGGCAAAGGTCGGACGCAGGCTGCAGGCCCGCTCGAAGTGCACCAGCGCCTCTTCAAAGCGCGCCGTGCCGTGCAGCAGGATGCCCAGATTGTAGTGGGCGGTATCGAAACGTGGGTAAATCTCGATGGCTCGTCGATAGTGGCCCTCGGCCGCCGCCAGTTGGCCGGCATCACTCAAGGCTTTGGCCAACCCTTTGTGACCCCTGGCGCTTTCGGGGTAGTGTGCGACGACGGCCTGAAACAAGCTCCGTTCACTGCGCCAGTCGGCACATCGAGCCGTCGTCCGCAACCCCAGCACCAGTAGCAACGCCAGACCCAGCGTCGGCATCAGCCGCGGCCCCAGATGGCGCCGGCTGCGCACGAGAGCCCATCCCAGGAAGAGACAGAACCCCAGGGATGGTGCGTAGGTAAGGCGTTCTGCCAGAATCGTGCCAATGGGGAACAGCACGTTCACCAGGGGCGAGAAACACACAACAAGCCAGACCATACCCAGACCCGGTACGTCCGGTCGGCGTAGGTAACGCCAGGCGGCGCCAAGGCTGCAGGCTGCCAGCAACAGGCCCGCGAAGATTTCGAGGCTTGATATATGCTGTACGTCGATGGCTGCGTGGGAGTAGTCCGCCGACAGGTGCATCGGCGCCACGAGCAGTCCCGCGTAACGGGTCGCCACTGCCAGCGCCGCCAGTACGCGCTCGCTGCCGTGCAACTCGATGAGAGCATTGTCGAGGGGCTCAACCGCGATACCAGCCAATGATCCGAGCACGAGTTGTC
>JAQCJA010000070.1 GCA_027593305.1 bacterium | reverse complement strand
GGCGCAGCTTCAGCTTGTCGATGATGCCTTTTGGTTTCAGCTCAAATACTTCTGGCAGGAGCGCCGCCAGCTCCTCGTCGGTAAGCACGCCGGAGCCATAGGTGTCCACCAGGATCGATACGGGTTCGGCCACGCCAATGGCATAGGCCAACTGCACCTGACAACGATCGGCAAGCTCAGCGGCGACAACATTCTTGGCCACGTAACGGGCCATATAGTGGGCACTGCGGTCGACTTTGGACGGATCCTTGCCTGAAAAGGCACCACCGCCGTGGGGACAGTAGCCACCGTAGGTGTCGACGATGATCTTGCGCCCAGTCAGACCACAATCGCCGTGTGGCCCACCGACCACGAAGCGGCCCGTGGGATTGATGTGATATTGGGTGTCCGGGGTCAGCAGCTTCTGCGGGATCACCTTCCGGACTTCGGCGATCATGTCCCGTTCGATGCGGGCATGGGTGACATCGGGATTGTGTTGCGTGGAGACGACGACGGTGGTCACACGCTGCGGCTTGCCGTCGATGTACTCGACGGTGACCTGCGATTTGGCATCCGGTCGCAGGTATTCGATCGTGCCCTTCTTCCGCACCTTGGCCAGGTGCTGCAGGATCTTGTGCGCCAGGGTGATGGGCAGTGGCATCAGGGATGCTGTTTCGCGGCAGGCATAGCCGAACATCATGCCCTGATCGCCGGCGCCCATCTCCGCGTGCAGCCCCTGTGACTCGGTTACGCCCTGAGAGATGTCGGGCGACTGTTCATGGAGCATGACAGAAATACCGCAGGACCGGTAGTCGAAGCCGTAGTCGGGATTCGTGTAGCCAATGTCCTTGATCACGGCCCGCACCGTCGACTGAATGTCGACATGCGATTTGGACGTGATTTCGCCGGCGATGACGACCTGGCCTGTCGTGACGAGTGTCTCGCAGGCGACGCGGGAGTTCTTGTCCCCCGCAAGCATTGCATCGAGGATGGCATCTGAGATCTGGTCAGCAACCTTGTCGGGATGCCCCTCGGAAACGGACTCGGATGTAAACAGGTAGTGACTCACCTGTGACTTCTCCTTGTTTTGTGGCATGGATGAGCGTCGGGTTCTCGTACGGAGTTTGCGTCCTTCAACTCGTGATCTGTGACAGGTCCCCAACGTTGAGACTGCTCGGTCGGCCCGTGACGACCGCCTGGAAGCCAATGATCGAATCCTCAAGTACGATGTTCTCGACCACCGCCTCTTCGCCCACGATGCTGTTGCGCACAACAGCCTGTCGTACGCAGGCGCCGGCGCCCACCGAAACGTGGGGACCGATGACGGACTGACTGACGCTGGCTGTGGGGTCGATATGGGCCGGTGGCACGATGACGACATCATCGTTGACATCAGGGATGGGGCGACCCTCCAGCATGACGCGGTTGGTCTCGAGCAACGTCTCACGCGTGCCGCAGTCGAACCAGTTGGCGATAGGGAAGGTACCGAATTCTGCCCCCTCGTCCACCATGGCCTGAAAGGCGTCGGTGACCTGGAACTCGCCCCGCGTGCGCTGTTCGTTGCGGATGAGTGTGCCGAGGCAGGCGTAGAGACGCCGGCTGTCGCGGATGAAATTGACCCCGACGATGGCTAGATCCGAGACAAACGCAGCCGGTTTTTCCACAAGCCCGGTGACTCGGCCATCCTCGTGCAGCACGACACCGAAGCGGCTTGGATCATCGACCCGCTTGACGCCCAGATGGCCATCTCCCGGACGACTTAATACATCCGCCAGATCGGCCTGGAAAATCGTGTCACCATACACCATCAACTGGGGATCATCACCAACGACATCCCGCGTCAGCCAGATCGCATGGCCGAGGCCGAGCATCTCCTTCTGTTCGACGAATTCGACCTGGCGGAAATCGCCCCGAGCGGTCACGTAATCGACGATACGATCCCCGAGAAAACCGACAACGAGAACGATCCGTTCGATGCCCAGCGGTACCAGTTGATCGAGGATGTGGCCGATGATGGGCTTGCCCGCCACGTGCAGCAGCGGCTTGGGCCGCGTGTGCGTGTGCGGCCGCAGACGGGCGCCGAACCCGGCAACGGGAAGAACCGCCCAGAGGCGATCGGTCTCGGTCATGGCGCTTCCTCCGGACGGGGCGGACGAGCGGTGAGAAAGACTTCCTTCATCACCGCCTGCACCCGCGCGCGGACCTCGACTCCCGAGCTCATTTTGAGGCTCTCGCAGGCGATCTCGCTTGCCGTGGCGATGTTGGCGGCGAGCACGACTTCCTTCAGTTCCGGGATCTGCGCAGAACTGACGCTCAACAGGCGGATCCCCAGCCCCATGAGTATCACAGCGGCGACGGGATCGGCCGCCATGGCGCCACAGATGCTGGCAGGAATCCCGGCGGCGGCGGCGGCGTCCGCGACCTGCCGGATCAGTCGCAGCACGGCCGGATGCAGCGGATCGTACAGATCGGCGACACGTGCGTTGCCGCGATCGACGGCCAGGGTGTACTGGACCAGGTCATTGGTCCCAAGGCTGAAGAAATCGACCTCCTGCGCCAGCTGTTCGGCCATGATCGCGGCGGAAGGCACTTCGATCATGACGCCCACCTGACAGTCCTTCTGATGAGCGATTCCCTGTTGCTCCAGCTCCTGCTGGACCTGATGGATCGCCTCTTTGGCACGACGGACCTCGTCGAGGCCACTGATCATCGGCAGCAGGATGCGCGCATTGCCATGTACACCGGCGCGCAGGATGGCCCGCAGCTGGGTCCTGAAGAGATCCGGCGTATCGAGGCAGATACGAATGCCCCGCCAGCCAAGGAAGGGGTTCGCCTCGGCAACCGAATCAACGGCATGGGTGAGTTTGTCACCGCCGAGATCGACGGTGCGGATGACAACCGGATGAGGTGCCATGGCACGCACGATATGGGCGTAGGCATCCAGTTGCTCGGCTTCGGAGGGCAAGCGATAGCCGAGGTAGAGGAATTCGGTACGCATCATGCCGACACCACGGGCCCCGCTGGCGACGGCCTGCTCGATTTCCTGCGGCAGATCGACGTTGGCCAGCAGCGTGATGTGGACACCATCCGTTGTCACCGCCGGCAGTTCGGTGCGCTGGCTCAACTCGCGCTCGCGGCGCACCTGGCGGCGCAACAGTGCCCGATAATAGCGAACGGTTTCTGCATCGGGACAGATGTGCACCGTGCCCGTGTCGCCATCAACGACGACGAGATCCCCTGTCGATACCAGGTGCGACGCCCGTTCCGTGGCAACCACCGTAGGCAGACCGAGAGAGCGGGCAATGATGCTGGTATGCGATGTTGTGCCACCGGCATCGGTGACAAGGCCCTTCACCAGTCGGCGCCCAAGCTGGGCTGCTTCGGAAGGCAGCATGTCGCGTGCGAAAATGACGGTATTGGAACGTGCATTCTGCAGTCCCGAGAGAGATCCTCCCGCCAGCTGCACAAGAACCTGATGCTCAATGTCCTTGAGATCGCCGACACGGGCACGCAGGTACTCGTTGTCGATTTTCTCAAAGCCCTGGCGCAGGTGCGCCATGGTCTCTGCGAAGGCTCGTTCTGCGACCCAGTTGTTGGCGCGAATGCGTTCGATCGTGCCATCCTTCATCAGCATATCATCGAGCATGGCCAGTTGCGCTTCGAAGATCAGGGCCAGGTCGGCTCCGTGCTCGTGTTCGACGCGCTGGCGGGTGCGTCGCATATCCTCAGACACGGAGGCGAGTGCCGCATGGAAACGCAGGACCTCTGCCTCGATGCGATGTGTCGGAACACGTCGTCGCGATACAGCGGGGCGCTCGGCCCGATGGGTAAGTGCCTTGCCGATGGCTATACCAGGGGCGGCGGCGGTGCCTTCAAGTCTCAGGTGTTCTCGCTTCGTTCGCGCCACGCTGATTTCCTAGATGCGGCCTTCGAAGTCACCGCCGAGCAGTTCTGTGACTGCATCGACGGCAGCCTGCGCGTCTGCCCCTTCGGCTTCCACGAGCACTTCGGCGCCCGTCTCTGCCGCCAGCATCATGACACCCATGATGCTCTTGCCATTGATGCGGCTCACGTCTCCTTTGCTCAGGAAGATATCGGCCTCGTACCGTGATGCCGCCTGCACCAGCAGTGTTGCGGGACGGGCATGGATGCCCAGCACGTTGGTGACAGTGACTCGCTGTTCAATCATCCTTGTCTTCCGTTTTTTTCACTGCGCACAGTTGTTGGCTGCTGGCAGCTGTTCGTTTCGCATCAATGGAGCCGGCGACGGATCCGATCCCACAAACCGGGACGCTCGGCAGATTCTGCACGTGGACCGGGTTCAACCGGCTCGCCAATGAGCACACGCCGCGGATTGTGTACAAACAGACGCTGCGCTTCATCGGGCCCAGCCAGCGCCACTACCTGCTCGTACGCCGAGCGCAGCGCCACAGGCCGTTTTTCCAGATCGTGCCCATCACTGCCGACGAAATCCGCCTGCCCCGACTCGGCCAGGTGAATGGCAGCCACCTGCGCCCGCCGGCCGAAACAGCCACGGAGACTGCCGGCATTGATCTGCAGCAGCAGATCCTGGGCGCGCAATTGCTCCATCCGCTCCGGGTCGCCAGCCAGGTCGCGGTGCCGCTCGGGATGGGCCAGCACCGGGCGGAACCCAGCGGTCCGGATCTCGAAAAACGCCTGCTCCAGGCCGGGCGACAACGGGCCGGGGGGCAGATCGACCAGGACGTAGGGCCCGCCCGCCAGGCGGGCGACCGCGGTTGTCCTGGCCAATCCGGCCAGACCAAAACGAAAGCCCAGCTCGGCACCGAGATGCACCGTTACACGAATGCCTGCATCGGTGACGGCAGCGGCGAACTCAGCGAAGCGTTGCTGCAGAACCTGACCTCGCTCCAGGCCATCGTCGGCCCGGTAGTGTGGGGTCAGAATCACATCGTCGACGCCCTCATCGGCGGCGTGTCGCAGCATATCAAGACCCGTCGCCAGACGATCGGCACCATCGTCAACGCCGGGCAATGCGTGGCAGTGAATATCGACGAAACCGTCCATTGCCGCCGGTTTTCGGGTCAGCCGCCAACATGAACAGCCGCAGCGAGGTCCACAAGCCGCCCGGGGTCGTCTTCGACGGCCGTTCCGGTGACGACGAAAGCGGCCCCCGCCTCAACCTTTTCGCGCGCTGCCTCGGGATCACGGATGCCACCACCAACGACTACGGGCAGATCAACATATCCCGAGACTGCACGAATCATGGAGGCTGGCACGGAGGCGGCAGCACCACTGCCGGTTTCCAGATACACCAGCTTCATTCCCAGGTACTGGGCGGCCAAGGCGTGGGCCATGGCAATGTCATCCTTGCCGCGCGGAATCGGTCGGGTCGCGCTCATGTATTCCACAGAGGTCAGCGTGCCAGATTCGACCAGCATGTATGCCGTAGGAATGACCTCGACGCCGTACTCCTTCAGCAGAGGGGCAGCGCGAACATGCTGACCGATCAGCAATTCGGCGTTGCGCCCACTGACCATGCTGAGGAACAGAATCGCATCTGCCGTATCGACCACCTGCCCCGCGTCGCCAGGAAAGGAGATGACTGGAATGTCGACGATCTGACGCAGGCGCTCAAAAAGCCTGGTGTTGCCGGTGGCAGATAACATCAGACTCGTACCCACCAGAATGGCATCGGCGTCGGCGTCGGCGCACATCAGGGCCCGGCGCTCGAGTTCTTCCAGGGACAGACGGTCCGGATCGAGCAGCGTAAGGTATCCTGCACCCCTGCGAGCCCGCACGTCCTGCAACCGTTGCAGAATTGTCGTCATTGCCGGGTCACTTCTGTGTCAGACATCGACGGATGATCTCCGGCACCGCTGCAATCGCCTCATCGATCTTGCCCGCATCCTTGCCGCCCGCCTGTGCCATGTGTGGCTTGCCACCGCCGGATCCACCAGCGATCAGAGCCACTGCTTTGACCACATCCCCTGCCCGGAGACCCCGGTCCTTGATCAGGTCGTCCGTCACCACTGCGATGAAGGACACCTTGCCGGCGACATCCGCGCCGAGAACACCGACACCATATGTCAGCCCTTCACGGATGCCATCAGCCATGGAACGCAGAGCCTCGATGTCGTCGACCTGCACACGACTGGCGACAACGCGCACCCCGTCGATGTCGATCGCCCCTGTGGTCAGGTCCGCTGCACTGTCACCGGCGGCGCGACGACGTGCATCGGCAAGTGCCTTCTCCAACTCGCGGGTCCGATCCTGCAGAAGCCGAATCTGTTCCGGCAGTCCTGCGGCAGGCACGTTGAGCAACTGCCCGAGTTCCCCGAGCAACTGACGATGCTGCCTGGCGGCGTGTTCCGCACCAGAGCCGCTGAGTGCTTCGATGCGGCGCGTCCCTGCAGCGATGCCGCTTTCGATACTCAGATCAAAGGCGCCAATTTGTCCGGTGTGCTGCACATGCGTGCCACCACACAACTCGAGGCTGAATTCGGCGATCTTCACGACGCGGACACGGTCACCGTACTTCTCACCAAACAAGGCCCGGGCACCAAGTTTCCTGGCCTGGTCGAGGCCCTCCTCGAAAGTGGCGATTTCAAGGTCGGCACGGATCTGTTCGTTGACGATCTGCTCGACCTGTAGCAGTTGTTCGGGCTCCATGCCCTGAAAGTGCGAGAAGTCGAAGCGCAGTCGGTCTGCCGACACAAGGGAACCCATCTGCCCGACGTGGTCACCGAGAGTTCGACGCAGGGCCTCATGCAGCAGATGCGTGGCGGTATGGTTGCGCGCCGCCGCGGCGCGGCCGTCAACATCGATAGCAGCATGCACGGCGGCCCCCGCTGCCGGCAACTGGCCGTCAACAAGGCGGCCTTCGTGCACGATCCCGCCACGAGCCTTGAGGGTGTCGTCGATCTCGATACAGAAACCATCCCCCTGCAGCAGACCCCGATCACCGACCTGCCCGCCGGACTCCGCATAGAATGGTGTCGTTGCAAGCACGACCCGGGCCCTGCCCTCAACGATCTCTGCGTGGGCGATGGTCGTGTCCGTCTCGAGTTCGTCGTAGCCGATGAAACGAGAGTGCGCCCCGGCCACCACATCTCCCACACCCTCGACGGCACGAAAGCGTCCCTTCGTTGCGGCGCGGCCACGCTGCCTCTGATCATCGAGCTCAAGCTCGAATCCGGCCGTATCAACCCGCAGACCGCGTTCGCGGGCCATCAGTTCGGTCAGGTCGAGGGGGAAGCCGTAGGTGTCATAGAGCAGGAAGGCATCACTGCCGGAGATATCACCTTTGGCGCTGAGTCGGGCGAAAATATCAAGCCCACGGTCGAGGGTATGGCCAAAGGACTCTTCCTCGGCCTTGATGACCATGGCCGCATGAGCGGCCTTGGCGGCGGCTTCGGGAAACACGTGTGCCACAGTGTCCAGCAGAGGCTGGACGAGTCGGTAGATGAAGGGGTCGTGTTGGTCAAGCTGGCGCCCGAAGCGGGATGCACGACGCAGAATTCGGCGCAAGACGTAACCACGACCATCGTTTGCCGGCATGGCGCCATCGGCGATGGCAAAAGTCAGTGCCCGGATATGATCAGCGATGACCCGCATGGGGACGCGACCGCCGTCACTGTCGGGGTCACCACCGGTGACATCGGCGATACGCTCGATCAGGGGACGGAAGACGTCGGTGTCGTAGTTGCTCGTCTTGTGCTGCAAGAGACTGCACAAGCGCTCGAATCCGGTTCCCGTGTCCACGTGCTGCGCCGGCAGAGGCTGCAGAGCGCCGCTCTCGTCGCGATTGAACTGGATGAATACGAGATTGCCGATCTCGACGAAGTCGGGTCCGTCCTCGCGGAACAACGCCTCGTTCTGCAGACTGAGGTCATCCCCGAGGTAGTAGTGCAGTTCTGAGCAGGGGCCACACGGGCCGGTCTCCCCCATTTCCCAGAAGTTGTCCTTCGCCGGCAGCCGCACGATGCGATCCGCCGGCAGATCGGTCACCTTGCTCCACAACCCTTCTGCATCCTCATCGGCGGGCACACCTTCGCCGCCCTCGAAGACCGTCGCCCACAGACGCTCCTTCTTGAGGCCGAAGTGTTCTGTGACCAACTCCCAGTGCCACTGGATGGCCTCCTCCTTGAAGTAGTCTCCAAAGGACCAGTTGCCGAGCATCTCAAAAAACGTGTGATGCCAGGGACTGATGCCGACCTCTTCCAGATCGTTGTGTTTACCGGAGACGCGAATACACTTCTGCGTATCCACAGCCCGTGTATAGGACCTGCTGCCCAGACCGAGGAACACGTCCTTGAACTGGTTCATTCCGGCATTGGTGAAATACAGCGTCGGATCGTCCACGGGTACGACGGACGCACTGGGCACACGCGTGTGGGCCTTGCCTTCGAAGAAGGACAAGAAGGTCTCGCGGATGTCTTCGGACTTCATTTCCTAATCACCACTTTCGATTTCAGACCAGGCGCGTTCCACTGCCTGACGGGTCGTATCCGGATCAAAGCCGCGGCGAGCCAGCAAACCGTACATACGACGCTGCCCCTTCACTTTTTCCAGTCCGGCATAACGAATGCGATTGCGCAACAGCAACTCGAGAGCTTCGTCCGCAGATCCCAGATCCTCGTCAAGTTCCTGCAGAACCTGGTCGATGACCTGCTTGTCGATGCCCCGACGCAGCAGATCGCGCATGACCTTGGGCACGCCCTCCGGACGACGCTCGCGCCGTGTCTCGATCCAGCGGCGGACAAACTTGTGATCGTCGAGCAGACCCAAAGCCTCCAGATCAGCGACCACAGTGTCAATATCCACTGCTTCCCGGCCGCGCTTGAGAAGGCGTTCACGCATCTCTTTCACGGACCGGTCCCGCACCCCCAGCAAATCCAGCGCAACGCGCCGGGTCTTGTTCAGCGCCTCCGCGTCAGACACGGGAGCATTACTCCGTTGCAGCGTCATCTGTTGAGGCTGCCGGCGGATCCAGATCTGTGTCGGCCGGTGGTGTCAGCCCCAGCGCGACGCGCAGTCTGGTCTCCAGACGCTGCGCCACCGCGGGGTTGTCGGCCAGGAACTGACGCGAATTCTCCCGTCCCTGCCCCAGGCGTTCGCCGTCGTAGGAAAACCAGGTGCCGGCCTTGTCCACGAGACCTTGTTCCACACCGATATCCAGCAGATCTGTTTCACGCGACACGCCGATCTGCTCACCCGCATAGTAGATGTCGAACTCGGCCTGCCGGTAGGGTGGTGCCAGTTTGTTCTTGACGATTTTCACGCGGGAGCGGCTGCCGATCGTGGTCTCGCCATCCTTGATGTGGCCTACCCGTCGGATATCGACTCGGACGGAGGCATAGAAGCCCATGGCCCGGCCGCCGGTTGTCGTCTCCGGGTTGCCGAACATAACGCCGATTTTCATACGCAACTGATTGATGAAGATGCAGCAAGTGCGCGAACGCGCGATGCTGCCCGTCAGTTTGCGCAGTGCCTGTGACATGAGCCGGGCATGCAACCCCATGTGCGAGTCGCCCATGTCCCCCTCGAGTTCGGCCTGTGGCACCAGAGCCGCCACCGAATCGAGCACGACGATGTCGAAGGCACCGGAGCGGACGAGTGTCTCGACGATTTCCAGAGCCTGCTCACCGGAATCAGGTTGCGAAATGATGAGATTCTCGACGTCGACGCCGATGCGTCGGGCGAAAGTGATATCGAGTGCGTGCTCGGCGTCGATGAAGGCCGCTGTGCCACCGGCGCGCTGCGCTTCGCGGATCGCATGCAGTGACACCATCGTCTTGCCCGCCCCCTCGGGGCCGTAGATCTCGACGATGCGCCCCCGAGGATACCCACCGATGCCCAGGGCCAGATCGATGGACAGCGATCCGGAGGGTATGGCCTCGACTTTGACAATGCCACCTTCGGCCCCCATGCGCATGATGGAGCCTTTGCCGTACTGCTTCTCGATCTGCGAAATCGCCAGATCGAGGGCCTGCTGCTTGCCCGCCTCATTCGGCGCTTTGCCGTTGCTGTCCTTCTTGGCCATGGTGTCTTGCTTCCCCTTGGATCGGATGGTGTGGCGGCGGGCCGAGCTTACAGAAAAGCCAGAGCCGCATGCAGCAGCAGATTGCCCATGATACCGGCGGCCACATCGTCCAGGACAATACCCCACCCACCGTGCAACGCTTCCAGCTGCCGTGCAGGTGGTGGCTTGAGGATGTCGAGGATGCGGAACAGCACAAAGGCGGCCAGCGTCATCCACAGGCCGTGGGGGAGAAATGCCACTGTGAACAGAAAGCCCGCAGCCTCGTCGATGACGACAGGCCCCGGATCCTCCCGACCAAGGGCCCGTGCTTCGGCACCAGCCGTCACGACGGCGACAGCGGTGACGACGGCCAGCAGGGCGAGCCACGCCAGCGGCGTCAGATCGCCGCCAAACAGGAACCAGGCGACAGCGGTGACGGCGGAGCCCGCCGTACCCGGTGCGATCGGTGCCCGGCCGGAAAACAGCACCGTGGCGATTGCAGTCCGGAGGAAGGCGACCGCTCCGTGGGGCTCTGTGGCTCGATCGTCCAGTTTATGCCGATCCCGTGCGGAAGAAGTAATGGAAGCCGGACATCAGAGTAAGACCGAGAACTGCGACCATCATGCCGTTACTCAGCGATGGCAACCAGACTCGGGCCGCCTGCAGTCCATCCCATTCGTAATACGCGGCCAGTTCCTGCAGGCCGACCAGGGTCAACAGAATGATGACGGTGATCAACTGTACGGTGGTTTTCCACTTGGCCAGCCTTGAGGTCTCCATCATGCGTCCCTGAAAGAGCCCATACATACGCATGCCCGTGATGACGACATCGCGAACGACAATGGGTGCCACCAGCCAGGCACTGACGATCCGTTCGAGTGCCAGCGCAACCAGCGCTGACGTGACCAGGACCTTGTCGGCGAGGGGATCCATGAATCGGCCGAATTCGGTGACACAGTCACGCGCCCGGGCCATGCGGCCGTCATACAGGTCCGTGAGCGACGCCAGCAGGAAGACGATGACGGCGCCACCCCGCCAGATCGGCGTCTCGGCGAACAGCATCAGCAGAAACAGAGGCGTAGCGAAGATCCGTGACACCGTCAGAATGTTGGGCAGGTTGACGATGGTTGAGCGCCCGTTCGCCGTGTCCGTCATCGGAAGGTGGTACGGCCCTGCAAGGCGTGCGTGAGTGTTGTGCGATCTGCCAGATCGAGATCGGAACCAGCGGGCAGGCCTCGCGCCAGACGTGTGACGGTTGTCTGCCCCGCCAGGCGCTGGTGAATGTACTCGGCCGTTGCTTCACCTTCGGCGCTGGCATTGTGCGCCAGAATCACCTCACGAACGGAGTCGCGCCGAACCCTTTCTATGAGTTCATCGATCCGCAGATCGGCCGGCCCGATCCCATCAAGCGGACTGAGCGCGCCACCCAGGACGTGGTAGGTCCCGCGCAGCAGATCACTGCGTTCCAGGGCCAACGCATCGCTGGCCTCCTCGACAACGCAGATCACGGCCTGATCGCGATTCGGGTCCCGACAGACATGACACAACTCCTGGCCACGCTCCGTGAGATTGAAGCAGCGCGTGCAATTGCCAATGTTCTCGCGCGCCCCACGGATCGCCTCGGCCAGAGCCTGGGCCTCGTGAGCCGGCGACTTCAGTACGTACAGGGCGAGTCTCTGTGCCGTCTTGCGGCCGATTCCGGGAAGTCGGGCCAGGGCCGTGACAAGATCTTCAAGTGGTTGCGGGCCCACGATGACTCCTAGACCAACTCGCCGTCGATGGCCTCGAGCACCGCCCGCACGGGCGGCGCCAGATCATCAACGGCGGCACGGGTCGATTCGGCTGCTGCTGGCGCTGGCACGTACCCGGGATCGGCTGCCGGCGGAATCGCCGCAGGCGGGTCAGCGGCGCCGCCGTCCCCTTCGTCGATCGCACAACGGATACGCAATTGATGGCCGGTGATGTGGGCGATGGCGGCGGAAACCGCGTCGTGGGCTTTGGCCACCAGGCCCATGGCGAAACGGTTGTGTGGAGCAAAATGCAGCGTCAACATGACACCATCGAGCTCCATGCGCGTGACTTCCTCAAGGAAGCTCCCCACCGTTGGTTGTGCCTGGCGCAGGTAATCTGCCACCCTGGGCCAATGCCGACGCAGTTCGCTGGTATCCACAGGTCCCGCCGCCGCTGTCGTCGCTGCCGCGGGCAATTCTGCGCCGGGCCCGTCTTCGCGTTGTGGCGGCACAGGAGGCAGCGGGGCTGCTTCGACATGGCTCGGCGTGGGACGGACGACCCGGGCGACGAGGGGTGTCGCCGCTGCAGCAGGCTGCGGGCGCCCGGCAGGCCGGGAGCCGCCACCCGTCACGGCCGCTTCCAGCGCGGCCAGTCGGCTCAGCAAGCGCCCCACGTCAACGGCCTTGCCCATGTGAGCCAGGCGCACGAGGGCCAGTTCGACACGGAAGCGGGGTTGCAGCGAACGGCGCAGCTCCGCCTCGAGTTCCATCAACGTCTGCACGATACGCAGCAGATCTTCTTCGGTGAAGGCGACGACGGACTCTTCGTAGCGGGTTCGCTCTGTGTCTGCAACTTCGAGTTTTGCCGCCGAGCCCTGAACTCTGGTGAACAGCATGTGGCTGGTATGTTCGGCGAAACCGCGGACGAATTCTTCGATGTCGCCACCTTCGTCGATGACGGCTCCCACCAGGTCGAGCAGTCGCGCCCCCTCACCGGCGGCGATGGCTGCTGCGGTGTCGAAGAACACACTCCGATCCACCAGGCCGAGAACGTCGCCAACCGTCTGTGTTGAGACCCTGTCGCCGAAGGAGACGACCTGATCCAGCAGACTCTCCGCATCCCGGAGCGCCCCGTCGGCGCGGTGGGCCAGCAGGTAGAGCGCCTCCTGGTCCGCGACAATTCCTTCTTCCGCGGTGATCTTCTCAAGATGAGAGGCGATCAGCGAAGTCGGAATGCGACGGAAATTGAAGCGTTGACAGCGCGACAGAATCGTGTCCGGTACTTCCTGGACTTCGGTCGTGGCAAAGACGAAGACCACACGTTCCGGTGGCTCCTCCAGCGTCTTCAACAGGGCGTTGAAGGCCGCCGTGGACAGCATGTGGACCTCGTCGATGATATAGATCTTCGACGCACCCTCGGTGGGGATGTAGCGCACAATTTCGCGCAGTTCACGCACGTCGTCGACGCTGTTGTTGGAGGCACCGTCGATCTCGAGGACGTCCATGCTCGTGCCCTCGGTGATGGCACGACAGGAGGGGCACTGGCCGCAGGGATCGGGAGAATCATGGCGTTGGGCGCAGTTGAGCGCCTTGGCAAGGATGCGAGCCGTCGTCGTCTTGCCGACCCCGCGTGGCCCGGTAAACAGGTAACACTGCGCCACGCGCCCGGAATGCAGAGCATTCGTCAGCGTCGTCGTGATGTGTTGCTGACCGACGACCTCGTGGAATCGCTGTGGGCGCCATTTGCGGGCGGTTACCTGGTAAGCCATTGGTTATCGCAGGACGCTGTGGATGGACTACGGACGTTACGAAAAAACGAAAGAAAAATAGGTCGTGCACCCATCTTCGACCCGCTTACCTGACGTTGTTCGGATCCCTTGGGCTCGGGCCAGACATCTCCACGGCACACGCATCAGCACTCCTACCGCTGCTACCTTCCGGTCCTGACGGAATTCAGAGGGAGCTGGTTGCGTGAAACTTGCCCCATACCCTTCGAATCTACGCTTGCAATGAGAGTAACAGAATAATCACTGAAAATACTCTCAAATTAGGATCTGCAAGAGCGTTGAAATGTGGAGCTATGGGGATTCGAACCCCAGACCTTCGCGCTGCCAGCGCGACGCTCTAGCCAGCTGAGCTA
>JAQCJA010000069.1 GCA_027593305.1 bacterium | reverse complement strand
CAGACAGACAGACAGACAGACAGACAGACAGACAGACAGGCAGACAAGCGGACCCGTCGCAGAAGGGGTCAACGGTGAGCGAACTGCGCTTTGAGACGTTGCGTATGCCAGGGGCAGATGTGGGTCCTGAAAACCCGCTCCCGCCTCTGTCCAGGGGCGGGAACCGGCACATCGACAAGGCGAAATACGTCGTTTTTGCCGATGAAATGCTCCAGCAGATGGCCTATGGCCATCCCGACAACTACCTCCCGTACACCATGCAGGACCGGTATGGGCGCCAACTGCAGGAACGGGACTACCACGTGGCAGTGCTGCAGAACGACACCCTGAAAGCGACGTTTCTGCTTGAGCTTGGTGGCCGTCTGCGCTCCCTCATCCACAAGCCGACGGGCCGCGAGCTGCTGGAGGTGAACCCGATCTTCCAGCCGGCGAACCTGGCCGTGCGCAACGCCTGGTTCAGCGGCGGTGTCGAGTGGAACATCGGCATGCTCGGTCACTTTCCCCTTACCTGTGCACCGTTGTTCGCGGGGCGGGTGACGACGCCGGACGGAACGCCCGTGCTGCGTATGTGGGAGTGGGAACGCCTGCGCCAGACGCCGTACCAGATCGATGCCTGGCTGCCGGAAGACTCTGCGGTTCTCTACGTGCGCGTGCGTATCACCAATCCGCACGACGACGCAGTACCGATGTACTGGTGGTCGAATGCGGCCGTCCCCGAGACGGCTGCCACGCGCGTCCTGGTGCCGGCAGACTCGGCGTACAACTTCGGCTACGGCAAGGGCGGGCCGGCGCGCGTCGCCATCCCCATCGTGCAGGGGACCGACGTCAGCTATACGACGAACATCGATCAGGCGTGCGACTTCTTCTTCCACGTTGCCACGGAGGAGGGGCAACGTCCCTGGGTGAGTGCTCTCGATGGGGATGGACGGGGCTACGTGCAGGTATCGACGCAGCGGCTCCTGGGACGGAAGCTGTTTCTCTGGGGTATGGGTGCCGGTGGCCGCAAGTGGCAGCAATGGCTGACGGAACCCGGGCACGCCTACCTGGAGATCCAGGCGGGTCTGGCCCGAACACAGATGCAGCATGTGCCGATGCCGGCCCACAGCGACTGGCAATGGCTCGAGGGCTACGGCTACCTGCAGGCCGATCCCGTACGGGTCCATGGCCAGGACTGGACGGCTGCCACGAGGGCCGTCGAAGAGAGCCTCGAAGCGCTGGTATCACAGGCGCGTCTGGAGGCGGACCTGGAGGCGGCACAGTCCTGGGTGGACGCGGAGCCCGAAATCGTGCAGCGTGGCGCTGGCTGGGGCGCCCTCGAGGCGCAGCGTGCCCAAACGGCGGCGGCCGGCAGCGGCCGTCCCTTCGATGCGGCTTCCCTTGGTCCACTGCAGGCACCATGGCTGGCGTTGCTGGACGATGGGGCGTTGCCCGAAGCCGACCCGCAGCAGGAGCCCACGACATACATGGCTCAGCCCCAGTGGCGCCAATTGCTGGAAGATGCACTGGCCGCCGACCGGGGTGATCACTGGTACAGCTGGTACCAGCTCGGCGTGTTGCGCTACGCGGGCAGCGATTACGGCGGGGCCCGCCAGGCCTGGGAAACATCCGGCGCGTGTTGCGACACAGCCTGGTCGCGGCGCAACCTGGCGGTGCTGGCGCGCGAGGAGAATCGCATGGACGAGGCGGCGCAGCAGTATCGGCAGGCAACGAATCTCCGTCCGGATCTGTTGCCCCTGGTATGGGAATGTGGCCAGTGTCTGCTCGCCGCCGGAGAGGCGGCAGCCTGGCTTGATCTGCTCGATGCACTGCCATCAGCTACACGTCAGGCGGGGCGCATACGGCTGCTGGAGGGCCGCGCAGCGCTGGCGGTGCAGGACTTTGCACGTGTCGGCAGGCTGCTGCAGGAACGGCTCGTCATCGATGATCTGCGCGAGGGGGAACGCTCGCTCAGCGGCCTGTGGGTCGATTATCACGAGCAACGCCTCGCCCATGAAGCGGGGGTGCCGGTTGATGTTGACATCCGGGCTCGCGTCAAACACGAACACCCCGTGCCGGCGCATCTGGATTTCCGCATGCAGGCGGAGGCTTGAGGCGCTGCGATCCGGTCAAAATCTGCCATTGACTTTCGCACCCGGTTGAGTACAGTGTCGTACAGAAGAGCAGGAGAGCAGCCGCAGCCGCCTCACGCGACGGAGGCGAGGGCCGCAAGACGCGGCCTGTCGAAGTGTTCACGCTGGGTTTCTCGCGTGGCCACATTTTGTGACTGTCGATGACTGAACAAGGAAGGAGGCTGCGCTTGGCTGAACCGCAATGGGCTTCGTCAGCCGGTATCCCGTTGAGTTGTGGCATCCACCTGATGACGAAGCCCGGAACCACGCGACACTCGAACCGTTCGGCATCCGTGCCGTTGTCGTAGTTCTCTCACCCCGCCCGTACGGGGGGCCTTCGATGTAGAGCATCGAAAACCGGACGCACTGATCCGCACGGAAGCGAACGACGCAATCGCAGGCTTTTGCGCAGGCTTTGGCGCAGGCCCTGGCGCAACGGGCGCCAGGACCACGGTCAGATTGGCAGCGAGTGGATCGCTGGATGTGGTCCGAATGCAGTCGATGAGACTTCACAGTTTTGCGAGACTCCACATCGGGCCGCCAAATGCACAGGGTAGCAGGCCCCGCCATCCACGCAGATGGCGGGGCTTTTTTGTGCGCCCGTTGCCGTCAACAGCCTCAGGTCGTCCAGAAGATTCCCAGACCCACGCGACCACTGTACCGTTGGCGGAACTGCCCCATCGGGCTCGGCCCGGTGATGCCCTGCAGGACCAGTTTCAGCGGACGAGTCTCCACCTTCGGCAGCCAGATGCCGACCTGCAGGGTCAGACGAGGGTCCCAGTCCGTTCCTTCTTCGCCGTGGATGTCGGCACTGAAAAACGGCTGCCAGAGGACACCACTGCCGGGATCGTATTCGGCCCCCGCCCGCAGTTCCCACAGCCTTCGTTGCTCCGGATGTGAGTTCACGGACCAGAATACCAGCCCGTAGACCCCGAGCCCATCGGCGATCTGTCGGTATGCGGTCAGGTCGGCACCATCCCGGGAGAAGTTGATGCTGCTGGGTCCGAAGCGTTGCTGATACTCGTCGCCCAGGTGGCTGCTGGTGTGGTAGTAGCGACTGCGAAACCAGTGTGCACCCCGATGCCAGACGAGGGGGAGGGTGAAGATCCAGTCGGTGTTGACCAGTTCGCGCGTGACCACCTGAAAGGAGAACCGGGCAAGGGTGGCCCCCTCGAGTCCAACCACGAGGGCGTCATCGGCGCCGGTGCCCGCCAGACGCAACACCGCTGCCGATGCGGCGATGGATGCTTCGCCAGCCACACCCGGCCCGAAGGCGGTGGGATTGTCCCACTCGTACACGAGTTGACTCTGCGTCACGGGATCACGTGGGCCTGCCCGCAGCCCTGCAAGCAGGGCTCGATCCGGAAACAGCCAGTCCGGCGTCCCGGCGGCAAGCGTCGACGGCAACACGGCCAGGGCGGCGAAGATTGCGATCCACCACGGACGGGCAGAAACCGTTCCGCGGACGGCTTCAAGACGGAGCCACATGATGCTGATTCTCATCCACTCATCCAGGCGGGTCGAGGGATTCCTGGCCGTGCATGGTCGGGGCGTGCACCTTGCCGTGATCTTCGATCGCTTCCAGATGGGATGTCACGTACATCGCTGATTCTGCCGCCCCTTCGAGTTGTGCCTCGATCCGTGTGGCCACGGCGTGGGCCTCGCGTACCGTCGTGGAACCGGCAAACAGCAGATGCACCTCGACCCAGAGGGCCCGTCCGACATTCCGGTGTCGCAGTCCATGGTAGCCGATGCCGCGAGTCTGCGTTTCGCGGTCGAGGATCGATGTCAACGCCTGGTCGAGTCCGGGATCGGCGGCATCCATCAGGCCGCCGACGCTGCGTCGTATCAGCCCGAAGCCGGACCAGAGGATGTTGCAGGCCACGAGGATGGCACAGATCGGGTCCCATGGCAGCCACCCGGTGATCTGCGTAAGCCCCAACCCCACAAGCACACCGCCACTGGTCCAGCAGTCGGTGAGAACATGCTTGCCGTTGGCCTCCAGAATCAGCGAGTTCTGCCGCCGGCCCAGCCAGACCAGGTAGGCGCCAAGGAAGCCATTGATCACCGCCGCCAGCGCCGTCAGACCTGTGCCGAGCCCCAGGTTCTCCAGGTGCAGGCCGCCCAGCCACATGTGCACCGATGCGTAGATGATGTAGACAGCGGCCAGAATGATCATGGCGCCTTCGAAGCCGGCGGAAAAGAAGCTGATCTTGGCGTAGCCATACAGATGGGTGGCATCCGCCGGCTTGTAGGCCAGCCAGAGGCTGTACGAAGCGAAGGCGACGGCCACCACGTGCACGACGGATTCGGCGGCATCACTGAGGATGGCCGCCGAGCCCGTCATCACGTAACCACCGACCTTGATCACCAGCATCAGCAGGCCGACGACGAGGGACAGTCGCATCGCCAGGCGCAGGCTGCGATTGCCAGCCCGTTCAGGCAAGATTTCAGTCAAACTCACGTCCTTTCAGTGCCGCCTAATCGTCGTCATCGTCGTCAGCCTCCGCATGGGTTGCGGCACCATGAGAAATCCCGGCGCCAGCCGTCACATGCGCCTGAGCGGCGCCGTATCGATAGACAAGCTCTGCTCCGGCGTGGCCCACGCCGATCGCCGCAACGAACAGCAGCACGCTGCCACCGGTGGCGGCAAAGCGGGCAAGGCGACCTGCAGCGCCTCGCATCAGACCAACGGCCGTGAGAGCGGCGATGCCCCAGGCAAGGTAGCAGAAGACGTCCGCCCGGTCCTCGTGGGTCTCGAGGGCAGCCTCAGGCACGAAGGCCTCTACCGCCTCTTCATCGGTCTCACCTGTGCTGACTGCGACAGATGCGCTTACGGCGAGCAGTGTCGCCAGCACAACAACGACGCGCCAGTTGCGGCAGGATGCCTGGCGGCGGCTGATTCCCCAGAGAATGACGGCGGCTGTCACAGGCAGCGCCACAGCCAGAACGATGGGAAAATGGACGAACATCGGGTGCAGTGGCAGATCCATGTTCAGTTCCTGTCTGTGCGGATGCGCCCCATGCGAATCCGCTTCCCTGAGAACCTCCCTGATTTGTCGGACCGTCGGTATCCGACAAACGACGCGGGTGCCTACATTCGGTCCGTTGTGTCACCCACCGCTCTGGAGTCAGTACACATGCCGGATGCAGATGGCCGCGAGATGTCGGGGACCCCGGGTGCCACTTTCAATCTCTACCTCATCCTGCTGCTGGTGGCCATCGCCGCCACGGGCATGGCGGATCTCATTCTTGATCGCCCCGATACTTGGTACAGTCTCCATACGCTCTTCGAGATCCTGTTCCTGCTCCTGTGTCTGACCACCGCCGCCTAGCTCGGCCGCGGCTGGCTGCAGGCGCGACGTTCTCTGGTCGATCTACGCTGCTCCCGTGACCGGCACCGGGTCGAGCGGGATGCCTGGCGCCGCCGCGCTCAGGGGTTCCTCAAAGGGCTCGGCCAGGAGATCGACGGCCAGATGACCACCTGGCAACTGACGCCTGGATGAGGTACTGCAGGAGCCGGGGGCCACGAAGATAGCCGATGCCGGTCGTTGCCGACGTCGACGTACGCAGACTGAGTTCCTCCCGCTGTGTCTCCTGCGACGTGCCTGGCAGGCGGGAAAAGGTCTTGTGCAGCCTCTCCCCCTGGTTATGGACATCGGCGAGCAACACCACCGAGGGTGTCAGGTATATCTGGACACCGACATGGGCGTTGGTCGCGAGCCGGATGTCATCCTCGTGCTCGAGAATCCCACCCCCTGCCAGGTGCTGCGTCGCTTCCTCCTTGCTGATTCAGCGGCCAGATCCATCGACGCCACCAGCAGATCTCCAGCCGTCAGGCCGAGGCCGCCGCCGCCGCGCACCGCCCAGACCTTGCGGTCCTGCGTGTAGATGGCCACCAGGCCATCGGCAACGTCCTCCGCAAAGCGTTCCCGCTGGAGCTGGATCAGCGCGGCAGAATTCCAGCGTCCGCGTGGCCCGTGGTTTTCATATGCTGCGTGCCGGCAACAGCCGTGCTGCTGACAAGGTCGTGGGCCCAGGTGAGGCCGAGGCTGCGGGTCCTGTCCAGCGGTCGGAGCGCGCCCAACTGCAGCCGGATGATATCGTTCGTCGTCGACGAGGTTGCCCGCGCGCCACCGTCGGCCAGGATCGTATCCGCTACGTCGATTGTGGACTGCCGGAAGCCGACGGCACCGGCTATGACGGTGCCAGCGACACGGGCCCCAGCCAGGCCACGCAGCGTGCCGATGGTCTGATCCGTCGTCTGTGTGCGCCGGTCGCTGATGATTTCGAAAGGCTGATGGGGAACACCCGTGGACTGGCTGTGGTCCCGCGCCCCTTCGGCAAACACGCACGCCCAGCGGCCGCTGCCCAGAGGCGAGATGGAGATGTGTTGCCCGGACTGGGCATTGCCCGAGAAGCGCTCTGCATCCAGTCTGCCGCTGCCGCTGTCGACCCAGTCACGGCTCGTGGCGCCGCCAATGGCAAGACATGGGTCCGTCTCCTCTGGTCCTGTCGTACCGGCCTCGTGCAGCGCCCGTAGACGCGCTCGTATTCCGTCTCAATCCTCAAGGCGCAGAATTTACAGATTTTTGAGCCTGCGCCGCGATCCGGCCGGGTAGGCTCCGAACAACGCCACCCGGGTGACAGAGATCCAAGGCTTGGCAGACACGTCCGCGGTTGCCGTTATTTCATCGCCATGATCCAGATCAAGAACAGGCAAGCGCATTGAGCGGCTGGCTTGCAGCGAGCGTGGGGGCCCTGCTTGTCTGGGGTGTCTGGGGCTTTCTGCCCAAACTGGCCTCGCGCGACCTCGACCCCAGGAGCATCCTGATCTACGAGATGCTGGGCGCACTCGTCATCGGGCTCTCGGTGCTGGCATTTGTCGGCTTCAAGCCACAAGTGCACGCTCGTGGCATCGCCCTGTCCGTGGCGACGGGTATGGCCGGTTTCATCGGCGCCCTGCTTTTCCTCTATGCCATCAGCCGCGGGAAAGCCGCCGTCGTTGTTACGATGACGGCACTCTATCCGGTCGTCGTGCTCGGCCTGTCCCATTTCATACTCGATGAAGCCATCACGATCAAACAGGGATTCGGCATCGTGCTGGCCCTCGTCGCCCTCGTCCTGCTTTCATAAGTCCTCCGAGACATCACACACGGACCTCGCCCAGACCCCGTCTGGATCCTGTCTGGATCCCGTCTGGGGATCGGCGCACCACCCACGCCCCATCAAGGAAGGAAATCAGATGAAGCAACGTCCATTCGAAGCAGGTCTCGCCGCCGGACAAGCCACTGCCTCTGCCGCGGGAGGCGCCGCAAATCAATCGACGACCGCCGGGCGCATGTATGTGCGCACACAGGGCTTTGGCTCAACCGATGAGGAGTTGCGCTTCCTGCAGCGCTGCGGTGTGCGCCACAAGGCGGGCCGCTTTCCGTTCCACCCGGACCGCGGCTGGGACCTCGACGATCTGCTGCGCGAACGTGAGCGCCACGAAGCCTTCGGTATGACCCTGGACATGAGCGCGCTGCCCATCTACGAGCAGTTTCCCAACATCATCTACCACGGCAAGAGCCCGGAACGTGATCGGGAAATCGATCTGGTCTGCGAAATGATCCGCACCGCTTCGCGCGCCGGCATCGACTCCCTGCGTTATAACACATGTGTCCTGAACATCGACCGCACCGAGCAGGAAGAGGGGCGTGGTGGCTACATGTACACCGCCTTCCGGCTGGACAAGTTTCCCGCAGAGGAGCAGGTGAAGCTGACCGCCGCCGGGCGGGTAACGGCAGAGATGCACTGGGAGCGAATTGAGTATCTGCTCGAACGCATGATTCCCGTGGCGGAGGAATGCAAGGTGCGCATGGGCAATTCCCAGGAAGACCCAGCCGTTCCCCCTGGATTCCGCGGCGTGGACAAGGTCCTCAACGACTTTGAAGGCATGAAGCGCTTCATCGAGATCCAGCGCAGTCCGTATCACGGCTGGAACTTCTGCATCGGCTCCATCGCCGAAATGCTGGAAGACTCGGCGACGGAAATTTTCCCGTTCATCGAGTACTTCGGCAGTCGCAAGACGATAAACCTGGTGCACTATCGCAACCTCCTTGGCGGGCGCAACAGCTTCCGTGAGGCCCTGCCCGATGAAGGGGACATGGACTTCTTCAAGGTGCTGAAGGCGCTCAAGGACGTCGGCTACTGCTACGGCATCGATCCCGACCACGTGCCCCGGTCCGCGGACGATCCCAAGGGTTACTACCAGTCCTATGCCTACTGCTTCGGTTACATCAATGCCATGATTCAGGCGGTCTACGGCGGCGACTGAGCGGTCGCTCCGTGTGAAGAGCGGGGGGTGTGTATGCAGGAGCCTGATACATACGTCCCGCTCCCCGGTCGGGGTGGCGCATGACCTGCCTCTTGTAGGCGCAAGCAGTTCAATCTGCTCGTGCAGACCAATCGAAGACGGTGCCGCCGAGAGACATCGGATCGTCCCGCAGGCAATCGTAGATCCGTACTGCAGCGTCGATGATCTTTGTGACACCTTTCGCCGTGAACATGACGCCCTTCATCTGCTGCCCCTGTCTCGCTGCACGGGATGTCATGCCTCGATGGCAACGGCGCGGACGGGGGCGCCATCACACCCCCGAATCTTGAGCGGCAGCACTGTCAGGTGAACGGTGTCCTGTGTCAACGCATCAAGGTGGGCGAGGGATTCAACGATGGTGACGCCACCTTTGAGCAGAATCCGGTGCACCTGGGTGAGCTCCGCGCCGCAGCCCTCGCGCAGAGAGGCGACCGAGGGTGTCTCGACGCCCAGCAGCGCGATCCGGCGATCGACGAGAAAGTGCGCCAGCTCGGCAGAGATCCGCGGCATATGGCTGCGGTAGTCCTCCATCTCCGCGTGTCTGTGCCAATCGGTGCGCAGCAACAGGCGCGCACCCGGGTACAGGCGCTCGTCGTGTGCGGCCAGATCCTCCACAGAGATCCGGCTGTTGGGCTCCTTGTGGCTGACGTCGATCACCTCTGCCGGACCGATACAGACATGCAGATCGACATGGTCGATGGTGTCACCATCGGGCACGAAGTGCAGCGGCGCATCCATATGGGTGCCGGCGTGGCTGTAGAGATGCAGGGTGGTGGTGTTGTAACCGGTATCTGCGAAGAGGGTCCTGGGCTCGGTCTCGAGACCGCGCATGCCGTCGTAGAGCGTCAGTGTCAGGTCGGTGATCTTGCGTGCCATGGCAGACCTCAGGCGCTCATGCCGCCATCAACGAGGAAGTGGGCGCCATTGGCGTAGCGCGCTTCGTCCGAGCAGAGGAAGGTGACCCATGGGGCGATGTCCTCGGGTGTGCCCGGTCGCCCCAGAGGGATGGAGTTGGCCAGTCGCCGGGCGCGTCCATCGGGGTCGCGGTGGATGTCGTGATTGGGTGTTTTCTCCAATGCGCCGGGGCAGAGACAGTTGCAGCGGATCCCCAGGGGGCCATAGTGTCTGCCGATGTGACGATTGAGTCCGAGCAGGGCGTGTTTGCCCGTCAGATAGGAGACGTTGGGGGAGTTGCCGCTCATGGCCGTCACGGAGGAAATGATGACGATCGAGCCGGAGCCCTGTCGGACCATCTGCTGCAGCGCGTACTTGCAGGTGACCATGACGCCGCGGAAGTTGATCGAGTGTGTCAGGTCCCAGACATCCACGTCGAGTTCGTGCAGGGTGTGGTCACGGTCGTGGAGCTGGACAGCGGCAGAGGCGACGGCGATGTCGAGGCGGCCGAAATGGGCCGTGGTCTGTTCGACGGCGGCCTGCACCTGCTCTTCGTCGGCGACGTCGGTGGGGATGGCGAGGGCTTCAAAGCCGTCGGCACACAGTGCGGCGGCCCCTTCTTCGATACCTGCCGCCGGAATGCCGCAGAGGGCGATTCGTGCCCCTTCCTGTGCCATGTGGCGGGCGGCGGCGGCGCCGATGCCGGAGCCGGCGCCGGTGATGAGGGCAACTCTGTCCTGCAAGCGCATGGCCTTACTCCAGGGAAGGAATTTGGACCGGTCATCGCGTATGATAGGTCCCTCCCAAAGCGGAGCCAATGATCGACTGCCGCACTCCACACTCGCTGCCGGCAGTGTCACGTAGCTATCTTCGGCGCGGACCGAGACCGTTCATGAGTGGATGCCTGTAACCCCCAGCCAGGAACCATGAGCCTGTGAGCCACGCCACCGTGTTACCCCAGCCCCCCGGAATGCTCGACTACAGCCTGACCGGTGAGAATGCGGCGCGCGCCGTCGAGCGTGGTCTGGCCGAGGCGGACTGGTATCAGACCCCCGTTCCCCGGGCACAGTTGCGCCAGTTGCTGGAACGTCGCAATGGGCCCGCCATTCGCGATACCCTCCTCTGGTTCGGACTGCTGGGCCTCACGGCGTGGGGTACCATCACGCTGTGGGGGACGTGGTGGGCGATGCTGCCATATCTGCTCTACGCCGTGCTGTATGCAACGGCGTCCGATTCGCGCTGGCACGAGGCCGGTCACGGTACTGCTTTCGCCACCGACTGGATGAACAACGCTCTGTACGAGATCGCCTCCTTCATGGTCATGCGCGAATCCGTAGTCTGGCGCTGGAGCCACAACCGTCACCACAGCGACACCATCATCGTCGGGCGCGACCCGGAGATTCAGGTTCCTCGGCCGCCCAATCTTCTTGCCCATATTGGCAGCATCTTCTGCTTCGGCAGCTACAAAGCCTATTTCACCAGCGTCGTGCGCCACGCCTTCGGCCGGAGTGCGAATCACGAACGGACGTTCATCCCCGAGAGTGCCTTTGCGGCAATTCATCGCAACGCCCGCATCATCCTCGCCATGTACGGCGCCACGATCATTGGTGCCGTCGCGCTGCAATCCTGGTTGCCCGTCTGCCTGATCATCGTGCCACACTTTTTCGGCACATGGCTGATGATCCTGCACAATACACCCCAGCATGCGGGCCTGGCCGAGAACGTCCTCGATCATCGCCTCAACTGCCGCACGGTCTACATGAATCCCGTGAGCCGCTTCATCTACTGGAACATGAACTACCATGTGGAGCACCACATGTTCACGCTGGTGCCCTACCATGCACTGCCACTTCTGCACGAGTTGATCAAAGAGGACTGCCCGCCTCCGTACCCGAGCATCCTCTCAGCCTGGCGCGAGATCCTGCCCGCCGTTGTGCGCCAGGCAAAAGACCCGGGCTACCACGTGAAGCGCAGGCTGCCGGCGCCGAAGACGCGTGTCGACCAAGCGCTTCGCCCTGCCGATGGCGACCCGGACACAGACGGCTGGCTCGAGGTCTGCGCCGCCGTCGACCTGGGGCCGGCAGAAGCCATCCGCTTCGACCATCGCAGAAAGTCCTTCGCCCTCTACCGCGATGAGTCCGGCCGACTCTTCAGCACGGACGGGTTCTGCACCCACGGCAATACACATCTGGCGGATGGCCTGGTACGAGGCGGGATCATCGAGTGCCCGAAGCACAACGGGCGCTACCATCTCGAGGACGGCTCGCCGGCGCGGGCCCCGATCTGCCGGGGTCTGGCAACCTATCCGATCGAGGAGCGCAACGGCCGGATCTGGCTCAATATCGACAAGGCCGGTGGCGACGGCGCCCGCCCGCAGACGACCTGCGACCTGCGCGTCATCAGCAACCGTAGCGTGGCGACGTTCATCAAGGAACTCGTGCTCGAGCCGGTCGATCCGCAGAAGCAGATGGATTTCACCCCTGGTGACTACCTGCAGTTCGACATTCCCGTGTACGAAGAGATTCACTTCCGGGACTTCGATATTCCCGAGCCCTATGCTGCGGTGTGGGAACAGCAGCACGTCTTCGATCTGCGTGTGAGCAACAGCGAGCCGGGCCGTCGCAACAACTACTCGCTGGCCAACAACGTTGTCACGGAGCAGCAACTCAGATTCAACGTCCGTATCGCCACGCCGCCTGCGGGACAGGATTGCCCGCCCGGCGTCGGCTCAAGCTACGTCTTCAGCCTCAGGCCCGGCGATACCGTCACAGCCATCGGCCCCTTCGGTGATTTTCACATCAAGCCGACGCAGAAGGAGATGGTCTACATCGGTGGGGGGGCGGGCATGGCGCCCCTTCGTGCCCATCTGGCGCAGTTGCTCGAAAACGACAGGACGGCGCGCCGGATCAGCTACTGGTACGGGGCGCGATCGCGGCAGGAGCTGTTCTACGACGACTACTTCGACAACCTCGCAGCGCAACATCACAACTTTGAGTTTCACCTGGCCCTCTCTGCACCGCTCGGGCAGGACAACTGGCAGGGATACACCGGCTTCATCCACGAGGTCGTTCTGCACAACTATCTGGCGAGCCACCCGAACGTGGGAAGTATCGAATTCTACCTCTGCGGGCCACCGATGATGATCAGGGCCTGTGCAGGAATGCTGGAGGTCCTCGGCGTGAGGGCAGCGCAGATCGCTGCCGACGAATTCTAGCTCTGCGAAACGCGCGCGCCGATCCTCACCAGCTTGTTGGAATCGGCAGGAGCAACTGGCCTTTGATGGGGACAAACAGCGTCGCTGTCCGAACCAACAGGCCCGCTGTCAGTTCCTGCACGCCGTAGACTTCGACGACGATGCCCGGTTCGGTGACCATCCTGGCGACGACGGGCGCATAGTCACCATCGCCGGAGGCGAGCACAACGACATCTACGTGGGGCGCAAGATCGAGCATGTCGACGGCGATGCCCACATCCCAGTCACCCTTCGTCGAGCCATCGGCCCGTTGAATGAAGGGCTGCAGCCTGACGTCGAAACCGAGACCCTTGAGGATCTGCTGAAAGCGGCGTTGCCTGTCGTCGCCCTTGTCCGTCGCATAGGCAACGGCCTTGACCAACTGTCGTCCGGTTGTAGCCTCACGCAGGAACGCGCGGTAGTCAAAATGGCTGTTGTGCTGTTGCCTGACCGTGTAGTAGAGGTTCTGCACGTCCGCGAAAACTGCCACTCGCTCCATTGCCACCTCTCGAGGATGTAGGTACCGACGGGGCCGTCGCCCGCGCCCAACGTCGCCGGGGGATCTGGCAGCGTCAAGAGAATCGCGAGGAAGACCGGGCGGTGCACCGGTGTGTTGGCGGGGATCCGGCGGACGTGATCGGTTCCGTCACAGAGAATCACCTGCCCGCAGGAGCCGCAGCCCATTGGCAACCACCAGCAGGGACACGCCCATGTCGGCGACGATGGCGCCCCACAAGGTGGCCACGCCGGCAACGGTGAGGGCGACGAAGCCGGCCTTCACCACCAGCGAGACAGCGACGTTCTGGTGGATCACCCGCAACGTGCGGCGCGACAGACCGATGAGCCACGGCAGCCTGGAAAGCTCATCCGTCATCAGTGCCACGTCCGCCGTTTCGATGGCAGCGTCGCTACCGGCTGCGCCCATGGCGATACCGAGACTGGCGCGGGCCATTGCCGGCGCGTCGTTGACCCCATCCCCCACCATGCCCACGAAGTGGTGGCGGGTCACCAGCCGTTCGACGACGGCCAGCTTGTTCTCAGGCAGCAAGTCAGCGTGTACCTCGTCGATGCCGACCTGGCCGGCGATCACCTCTGCAGTAGCCCTGTTGTCGCCTGTGAGCATGATCAGATGATCGATCCCGAGGGCACGTAGTGCCGCCAGGGCCGCCGCCGCTTCGGGGCGAACGGTGTCGGCCAGGGCCAGCAGTCCACAGACGTGTTCATCGTCGCCAATGAGCACCACCGTCTGCCCCTTTGCTTCGAACGCCTTCGCCGCCTCGTTGACGGCGTGTACCTCAAAGCCTCGTTGCGCGAAGAACCGCCGCGAGC
>JAQCJA010000068.1 GCA_027593305.1 bacterium | reverse complement strand
GTCTTCGCTCATGAGCAGGCTGCAGATCTGGCGCTGGATCTGTTCGTCGGCGGCAACCACGACAGTGAATTTGCCGGCTCCTTCGCGCCGGTACAGGTGGAGCCGGGATCGGGACCCATCGTGCTGCCGCGGGGATTCTTTGACGCGCTGGTCCTCACCGAACCGCTGCCGACGCAACTGACTGTCGGCACAACCCTGACGGTTGCCGGCACGACAACCCAGGCCACTGTGGATGCCGTCATCGTCGAACTCGTCGCCGCCGACGGTGAGACCACCAGTTTCGGCGCTGCAGTCGAGAACGGCCGTTTCACCCTGTCTGTAGCGCTGCCGACGGACCTGGAAGGGGACCAGCAACTGCGCCTGTTTACCGGCGTGCGGGGCGTTTTCTTCTTTCGCGGCGGCTTCAACGTCTTTGTCGGCGGTACGAGTACCGCCGTCACCGATGTGCGGGGCGTGGATCCGAGTGACTTCGCGCTGACGGCTGCCTATCCCAACCCCTTTAACGCCACAACCGTCCTGCCCCTGCAACTTGCCGGCGGGGGCTGGGTGGAGGTAGCGGTTTTCGGTCTCAACGGGCAACGCCTGATGACACTGCATCGCGGCTGGTTGGCAGCAGGCGTACACCAACTTCGCTGGCACGGGGTGGGGGCCGACGGTCGGCCCGCAGCCAGCGGCGTCTACCTGGTGCGGGCTGCAGCCAGTGGGCAGCAGGCGACCCACAAGGTCATGCTGCTGCGCTAGCTCTCAGCGTCGCCGGGTCTGGGTCACCGCAGGCTCTGCGTCATCTCCTGATAGCGTGCCGCCCGACGTTCTCCGGTGGCAGAAGTGGCCTCGATGCGGCGGCGGATGCGGGCCATACGTTCGTCGGTGGCAGGATGACTGGCCAGCAGCCGGTCCAGAGAGTTCCCGCCACCTGCTTCGAGGCGCGCCATCTTGTCGAACAGAGTGATGAGACCCCGGGGATCGTAACCGGCGGCGATGGTGTAGCGCACGCCGAAATCATCGGCCTGGCGTTCGTCGTCCCGGCTGAAGCGTGCCATGGCACCGGCGCCGGCCAGATTTGCGGCGATCTGTGCCAATTGTTCCGGCGCCTCGCCGAGGCTGATCGACACCAGCAGTTGCACACCAAAACTGGTGGCCAGCTGGTTGGCGGAGTGGCGTGCCACGACATGACCCAGTTCATGTGCCAGAACCCCCGCCAGTTCCGCCTCGTCCGCCGCCAGTACCAGCAGGCCGGTATACACGTACATAGGGCCACCGGGCAGGGCGAAAGCGTTCACCTGCTTGTCATCATCGAGGACCGTGATGCGGTAATCGATATCGGGTCGGTCCGCCCACGCCTGCTCGATCAAGGGCTGCGCCAGCAAACGCACGTAGCGCTGCAGTTCGGCGTCGGGCAGGACCGTGTTCTCGGTTTCGACCTGCTGTGCCAACTGCTGCCCGAGCCTGACTTCGGTCTCCACCGGTACCAGTTCGCGGCCGAGGATCTGGCGTACGGAAGCGCAGCCACTGACTCCGAGCATCGTCGTCAGATAGACGAAGCCGACCAGCAACCAGGGGCGGAACTGTGGCAGATTGATCAGCTTCTGCTGCTGAATTTCACCGCTGCGGAGCCCACGACCCAACCGGTCCCCAGGCTCAGCGCGATGATGAGAAAGGCCACCAGGGCGCTGCCCCAGTCGCTGTGGCCATAAATCGGTTCAAAGAGAGTGTTGGCGTACATCTCAGACTCCTGTGTCTGCCTTAGGCTCGGGCGCCGGCTCAGCTCCAGGCTCCGAGAATACCATAGATCCGGCAGCATCGCAATCGCGGCGCCCCTGGATCCGCTGCAACGATGTGCGCTTTAGCGTCAATACAATAGATTTCTGCCTATGCCTTGCCCCTGCCCCCCTCCGGTTCCGGGTCGCTCACCCGGATCCGTCAAGTGGTCCAACGTCTGGCCATGGTTGGCTGCCTCGGACTGCTGTTGTGCGCTGCGGAGCCGTCCGCGGCACAGGACAAACCTTCCGAATACCAGGTCAAGGCTGCCTTTCTGCTGAACTTCGCCCGTTTCGTCGAGTGGCCGGAGGGCACGAACCAGGATACCCTGCGCATCGGCATCGTCGGCACCGACCCCTTTGGCGACGCCTTCCAGACCATCCTTGGACAATCGCCGGGCGGCCAGCCGGTGCAGGTCATGCATCCGGCGGCGGCTGATCTTTCGGCGGTCGATTGTCACATTCTGTTCGTCAGCAATTCCGCGAGTCGGGAACTGGACAGGATCCTGCTTCAGACCCATCACGGACCGATGCTCACGGTGGGTGACATGGACGGCTTTGCCCGCGCTGGCGGTATGGTGGGCTTCATCCTGCGCAACAACAAAATTCGCTTCCAGATCAACTCCACCGCAGCGACACGCGCCAACCTGCGCCTGAGCGCCAAACTGCTGCGGCTGGCAGAGATCGTCGACGACGGGGGCGACGACCGATGACCTACCTGCGGAACATGTCCATCCGCCGCAAGGTCCTGGCGGTGATCATGCTGACCAGCAGTGTCGCCTTGCTGTTGGCGTGTGGCGCCTTTGCCGCCTACGACTGGCTCAGCACCCGCGAGTCCCTCGTGCACCGCCTGGCGACGATGGCCGACGTCGTTGGTGCCAATTGCACCGCCGCCCTGATTTTTGACAATGCGGAGGACGCACAGCAGACGCTGGCAGCCTTGCGGGCGGAACCAAGAATTGTCGCCGGCGACGTCTACAACCGTGCCGGAAGAGCGTTTGCTCACTACGGCCGTCGGAGTCCCTCCGACGGCCTCCCGGATCCGATCCTGCCAGACTCCCGGTTCGGTGAGGATTATCTGGAAGTCTGGCGTCCGATAGAGCTGGACGGTGAACGTCTGGGTACGATCTATCTGTGTTCGGAGTTGTCCGAACTGGAGGATCGGATGGCGCGCTACGGGCAGATCGCCGTCGTCTTCCTCGTGGCAGCGTCATTGGTGACCTTGCTCATCGGCTGGCGCCTGCGGGCGGTCATCACCGAACCGATCCTGCGTCTGCAGGGGGCCATGCAGGCGGTGCGTGATGATCCCTCCTACTCGGTGCGCGCCGAGAAGCACGGGGATGATGAGCTCGGCCAGCTTGTGGATGGCTTCAATGCCATGTTGACGCGGATCGCCGACCGTGACGACGCCCTGCGCACCTCCCTGGAAGAAAAGGAAGTGTTGCTCAAGGAGGTCCATCACCGGGTCAAGAACAACCTGCAGGTCCTCGCCAGCCTGCTCGATCTGCAGGCCAACAACGTTACCGACGCTGCGACGGTTGAGCTGTTACGTGAGAGTCGCAATCGCGTGCGCTCCATGGCTCTGATCCATGAGCACCTCTATGGTACCGAGGAACTGGGGCGCATCGACCTGCCCGATTACGTGCGCGACCTGTGCAGCAGCGTTGCCACGTCCTACGGTCTCAACAATGTCCGGGTTCTGCCGAAGGTCGATGACATTGCTCTCGACATCGACACCGCCATCCCTTGCGGGTTGATCATCAACGAGCTGCTGTCGAATGCGCTGAAGTATGCCTTCCCCGAGGGCAAGGGATGCGTGCGCATCGAGGTCTGCCGCGCCCCCGAGGGCGAACTGGGTTATGTGATGACCGTTGCCGACGATGGCGTCGGACTGCCGGCAAGCGTAGATCCGGCTGCATCGGCCTCGCTTGGACTGCAGTTGGTGCATGCCCTTGCACGGCAGATTCACGGCGCCCTGACCTGCGACCGGCAGGGCGGCACCACCATGCGGATTCACTTCAACCCCCTCATCGCGTCGGGCTGAGTCGGGGACTCGTGTCGTCGACTCAGACCTGCATGACCTGCCAGACGAACTCGACCACTTCCCTGGGGCGGAAAGGTTTGCTGAGGATGCCCAACACTCCTGGCAGGCGATCTTCGTCGGGATCCAGTCCGGTGATGATGGCGACCTTCACGTCGGGATCCAGCAGTTGCAGTTCCGCCAGCGCGTCATAGCCTGACAGCCCCGGCATGCCCAGATCGAGCAGGATCAGTTCGATCGTGTCCTCCCCGAGGCGGAACATGTCGATGGCCTGCTTTGCGTCTGTCGCGGTCAGCACATCACAGGTGGCGGCAAGTGATTTCCGTAACAGAACCAGGATGCTCGGATCGTCATCAACGATGAGGATCGTCGGTTTTCCGTCGGTCATCAGTCTTCATGGGATGCGGTGGGTGGGGTCGTTGTACGTATGATACTCCCATCCGCCAGGGTTCCGCCAATTTGCCCCGCCAATTCAAACGACTCGAAGGGAAGCTGAAATGACGCTGCGCACACCCGTCCGGCCGGCCGCCGATCCTGAGGAAATGGTCTTCCATGAATTGTGCGCCGCCGCCGACATCGCCGGCGATGTCGGCAGACCATTCACCATCGATGGCAACCATCTGGCCGTATTCCGCCAGGATGAGGGTTTCTATGCCTGTGACAACCGTTGCCCGCACATGGGGTATCCCCTGTCGGAAGGCAGCGTGCGCGACGGGGTGCTCATCTGTCACTGGCACCATTGGGAGTTTGACCTGAAGACGGGGGCCTGCTTCCTGACCAACGGTGACGATGTCGCCAGCTTCCCCATCGAGGAGCGTGCTGGTGTGCTCTTCGTCGGCATCCCGAAAGGTTCCAAAGGCGCCGCCCGCCAGCGCCTTGTGGAGCGCGGCAAGAAGGCTCTGGAACAGGGACTGAAGGATCGTTCCTCCTTCCTGATCGCCAAAGCTGTCACGGCTCTGCGCGAAACCGGCGCAACGCCACAGGAGATCATTCAGCACGGCCTTTTCTATGGCGCCCGCAAGACCAGTGACGGCTGGTCCTCGGGTGTTGCCATTCTGACACTGTGTGGCAACATGTGGGAGGATGTGGACCCGAAGGACCACAATCTGTTCCTCGTCCACGGTCTGTCGCAAATCGCCAATCGCACATCGGGCAGTTCCCGGCGGCAGCGCTTTGCTTTCCCACGGACCGCTGCCGATCCCGACCTGCAGACGATGAAGCGCTGGTTCCGTCGCTACATCGATCTGCGCGATCAGGGCGCCGCCGAGCGCATTCTGCTGACTCTGCACGACCGCGGCGAACCGGTGGAAGTCCTGGCCGATTTCGTGTTCAGCGCCGCCACCGACTCCTACTTCACCGGTGATGGCCACGCCCTCGACTTCGCCAACAAGATGTTCGAGGCCCTTGAATTCGTCGACTGGCAGGGGGCCCACGAGATCCTGCGCCCGATCATCGTGGACCTGGTCACTCGTACGCGCCATGAGGAGACCTCGCGCTGGCAGGATGCCGTGCCGGTACTGGAGTCAATCTTCGGCCGTATCGATGCCATCTGGGAGGCCAACCAGAAGGCGCCCGCGCAGGCACTGGACGTGTCCGCCTATGCACAGATTCTTCTGGGGGATGACTTTGCACCCATTGTCGATGACCTGGAACGGCGCCTGCGTGAAGGTGTCAATCCGCTCGACATCTGTCGCGCCATGACCTATGCCGGCGCCGTGCGCACCCTCCGTTTTCACCTGAAGAACGAGGGGGACTGGCATGATGTGGCCAACATCTACTCCTACGCCCACGCGTTGTACCGGGCCTTCCAACTGGCCCCCTCCGCAGCCCTGCTGCGAGCCTTGTTTCATGGCGCTGTGTTCACCACCTACCTGCGATGGCTGAACATGCCCGCTGCACGGGTGCCACGCACCGGGCAGCGCCTGTCGGGGGAGGAGCATTTCGCCAGCCCCGAGAAGTTGCTGCACCGCCTGCAGGAGCTGGCTGACTTCCAGAAGGTTGCCGAAGCCGAGATTCTGGTGAATCAGTATCTGGAGGAAGGCCACGACATCACACTCCTGAAGCGCGCCCTGGCCCATATCATGCTGCGCGAGGACGCCGAACTGCACATGTTCCAGGTTCTGGAAGCCGCCTGCCGGCATTATGATCTGAGGACCGACCCGGAGGAGCGACGCACCCACATGCTGGCAGCAACCCGCTACATCACCGCCCAGAAAGTGATGAAAAACATCCTCTGGTCCACAGAGAATGCCGAACGACTGCAGCGCGGCGAACTGTTGAGCGACCGGGAAGACGACGACTGATTGCAGAAAACCGGATGGGGTCGGCACAGCCTGCCGTCGTGAGGCAGGGCGCACGCCTGGGCCATGTCGAGCACCGCCACGAGCTCGCAGACGCACAGCTCGCGCTCGCACAGGATGTACAGGATCCGCAGCCGCGTCGCGTCGGCGCAGGCCTTCAGGACCGTCAGGTCAGCGTCCATGAGTCCCTCTGAGATATTCGGACATTCGAATATACGCATATCTTGGGTCCTCGACGGTACGTCGGAGGCCTTCCGTCACAACATTGTCCGTGTCACGCCGCTGTCACACGAAACAGGGGCCTCGCCCAGATGACGTAGCCCCTTCTTTCATGGTACCGGAGGTGGGACTCGAACCCACACGCCCTTGCGGACACTGGATTTTGAATCCAGCGCGTCTACCATTCCGCCACTCCGGCTTTGTTTTGCTGCGGTCGCTCTAGCCGTTCATCCTTGTCCTACCGACTGGTGTCGCACTACCAGCGCCACTCCTGCTCACGCTCTGCCTTGCAGGGCCCGAAAATCTCGGCGTAGACCATGGCGTCACGCGCCGATTTCGGCGTCAGACGATAACCACCCGGTGCCCTTGCTGGCAACGGCCGGCTCTGGCGTTGCCGCAACAACTCGGCAACGCTCCGGGGAGACTGCAATGCCCTGGCCTGTCGCTGGCGAGTCTGTGCCTCCGCCTTTTGGGCGACGGCCTTCAACTCGGCGCTGTGTGCCAGTGCCTCAAGCTGGCGCACCTGCGCCTGTGCCTGTGCCTGTGCCGCAGCTGTGGCCACCGGCGCAGGCGCTTCTGCTGGCTCGAAGGGATCGGCTGCAGGAAAGGGCCAGCCGCCCCATTGTGCGTCCTCCTCCTCTTCGTCGTCCAGTGTCGGTGGTGCAGACGGGGGGCTTTTGGCCTGCCGTTGCTGCGCTTCCTCCAGCTGCAGGCGGCGCTTGCGGCGCTCCAGCAGCGCCGAGACGACGCTGAACACGAGAAAGAGAACGAGGAGAAGTTGTTCCATGTCTACTTGCTCGTCGAATCATCGGCGTCGGTGTCACCGGCATCCGCAATCGACGTGCGCATGTCGGTATCCGATTGAATGTTGCGCATGCGGTAGTAGTCCATGACACCGAGGTGGCCGGAGCGAAACGCATCGGCGATGGCGCGGGGGATATCGGCTTCGGCTTCCTTGACGCGCGCCGTCATCTCCTCCGTCAGCGCCCGCATCTCCTGTTCGCTGGCCTGGGCCATGGCACGTCGCTCTTCGGCTTTGGCCCGGGCCACCTGCAGGTCGGCCTGAGCCTGATCGATCTGCAGTTTGGCGCCGATGTTCTCGCCCACGTCGACATCGGCGATGTCGACGGAGAGAATCTCAAAAGCGGTGCCTGAGTCGAGGCCCTTGCCCAGCACGGTCTTGGAGATGGAGTCGGGGTTTTCCAGCACTTTCTTGTGTGTTTCGGCGGAACCGATGGTGGTCACCACGCCTTCGCCGATGCGCGCGATGATCGTTTCCTCACCGGCGCCACCAACGAGTCGGTCAATGTTGGCGCGCACGGTGACCCGCGCCGTGGCTTTGACCTGGATCCCGTCCTTGGCGACGGCCGCGATCAGTGGCGTATTGATGACCTTCGGATTCACCGACATCTTCACCGCTTCCAGCACATCCCGGCCCGCCAGATCGATGGCCGAGGCGCGCTCGAAGGTCAGGGGGATGTTGGCCTTGTCCGCCGAGATCAGCGCCAGGATGACGGCCTCGACGTTACCGCCCGCCAGGTAGTGGGCTTCCATGCGATCAATGCGCACGTCGATGCCGGCCTTGTCGGCGCTGATCTTGGGCCGGATGATGGCGCTGGGTGGCACCTTGCGCAGGCGCATGCCGACGAGATCACGGAAAATGGAGACCTTGACGCCCGAGAAGTACGCTGTCACCCACAGGCCGATGGGCACGAAGTAGGTGAACAGGCTCAGAAAGATGATGATGCCAAAGAGGATGGCGACGTAGAGAATGGCTTCCATTGGTACGGTCTCCTTGCGGCGCGCCTAGAGGGCGCGCTCGTGCACTACGATTCGATTGCCGTGTACTTCCAGAACTTCGATGGCTGCGTTGGCGGCGATGAAACCACCGTCGGTGACGACATCGACGATGCGCTCACCGATGCGGGCCCGACCGCTGGGACGCAGCGTCGTCAGAGCCGTGCCGGACGCACCCAGCAGGCTCGACAGATCGCTGATGGACGAATCGAATCCGGACGCACGGTCGGTTCTGCCCTCATGTACCAGACGCTGCCAGGCACCCTTGCGCACCAGCAGCCACACCAGCGCCACGGTGCCACCGATGCCGATCAGACCAATCAGCAGGGCCGGCACCGAACCCAGTCGCCGGTAGGCGAACAGAATGCCGACGCAGACGGTGCCAAAGCCGGTAACACCAAAAATATTCATGCCCGGAATCACGAAGATCTCGAGCAGGATCAGCAGAAATCCCAGGCCCAGCAAGCCGATGCTGTAGATCCAGGGCAGTGCATCGGCGCTGAAGAGGGCTTCCATCAGCGCCCCTAGATAGCCCGCACGACGACACGACTGCCGTGGGCGGCGATGATCCGCAGCGCTGTCTGCTCGTCGATGAATTCGCCTTCGGCGATGACATCGATGCGTTTGCCCGCAAACAGACCCACACCGACAGGGCGCAGTTCGGTGACGGCAACCCCCTGTTGACCGACGAGTGTATCGTCCTGATCGATGGAGGCCGAAACGTAGCCCTCCGCTGCCGAGGTCGTGCCGGAGAGGACGAGATTGCGAAAGGCCGCCACCTTTGGCAGGGAGCGCAGCAGAATGATCGACGCGACGATGCCGATGATCATGGACAGGGCGAACTGGGCAATGACGGCACTGAGTTGATCGAGGGACCAGAAGTGAAACTCCGGCAGTCGCGTCAGCAGCAGACTTGTCAGTATGCAGGCAAAGCCGGCGATGCCGGCGAAACCGAATCCGGGAATGAAGGCGACTTCGACAAACAGCAGACCCACGCCGATGCCGAACAGCAGCAGTTCCTGCCATTCGGCCAGATGCACAATCAGGTGACTGCCGAAAAACAGCGCCAGCGCCATCAATGCCAGCGAACCGCCGAGACCCCATCCCGGCGTGCGCACTTCGGCGATCAGGCCGAAAATGGCGACGGACAGCAGGATCGAGGTGACGACGGGATGGGTCAGCAGGCGTACGGCCCGTTCCCCCCAGTTGATCTCGACCTCCACAATCTCAGCGTCGGCCAGATCGTAGATGGCCAGCAACTCGGTCAATGACTGCGCCATTTCGTCGGCCATGCCGTATTGCAGCGCCTGATCCGATGTCAGGGTGGCAGGGCGACCGGCGGCGTCGCTGAGTTCGGGAATGACGATGCTCTCGTCGACCATGGCTTCGGCGATCTCAGGATCACGCCCGGTGCGCTCGGCTGTGCCCCGCATTTCGGCGCGCATGACGGAGACATACTTGTCGCTGGCCTTGTCACCCCCGCCGGTGACGGGTGTGCTGGCACCGATGGTGCCCCCCTTGACCATGACGATCCGGTCGCACGCCAGCGAAATCAGAGCCCCTGCCGAAATCGCCCGCTTGTTGATAAAGGCAATGGTCAGCAGGTCGGCATCAACGATGGCATCGCGGATGATGGTGGCCGCATCGACGCGGCCACCGAAGGTGTCGATGTCGAAAATCATGGCATCCGCCCCGGCAGCCTCGGCGTCCTGCACAACACGCTCCACGTAGGCTGCCAGCCCCGGATCAATCATGCCGCCTTCGGTATTGACCGTGTGCAGCTTCAACAGATGCACCAGGGGCCGCTGCGCATCCTTGTCGACAACCTGTTCTGGTGCCGCCGGATTCTGGGTGTCACCCATGACGGGCCACAACACCGACGCCAGCACCAGACCCACCAGTACCAGGCGCAGTTGCAGAGGGTATCGTCTTTGTGTCACGTTCACCATATCAGGGCTAGATGGTACCCTTCTGTGGGGCCTTGTCAATCAACATGGCCCCGGTCTACCTTCCGCCTGCGCTGCGTGTACCGATCCCATCTTACGCTGAAAGGGCTACCATGGCTCAGGACACCCCGCCCCTCGACCTGCTGCTCAAGGGTGGTCATGTCGTCGACCCGGTCAACGATCTGGATGCGATCGCCGACGTCGGTGTGCGGCATGGAAAGATCGCCCGCGTCGAGGCTGACATACCGCCGACGGAGGCGACCCATGTCGTGGATGTGAGCCGGCTCCATGTCACGCCCGGGCTGCTCGACATCCATGTCCACAGCTATGATCTGCGGTGGGCCGCCATCGACCTGAAGACGGGCGCCCGGCAGGCAGCCAATCTGTTCGTCTCCGGCAGTCTGCGTGCCGATGCCCATTTTCTCAAGGAGGGGATCACCACCTGCGTCGACACCGGTACGGCCGGCGCCGATGAACTCGAACATTTTCGCCGGGCCTGCATCGAGACGTCAAAGGTGCGTCAGTTCGCCTTCGTCAACATCGCCCATCCAGGCATGGGAGCACCGGAGCAGGTCGTGGCGAATCTCGACCCGAAACGCGCTGCCGCCGCCGCTCGTGAGCACGCCGACATCTGCGTCGGCGTCAAGACGGCGCACTACTGGACGGTGGATCCCTTTGACGCCGAGCACCCACCCTGGGCGTCGGTGGACAGCACCGTCGCCGCCGGCGACCTGGCGGATATGCCGGTGATGATCGACTTCTGGCCGCGGCCCCCGGAGCGTCCGTACGACGATCTCATCCTCCAGCACCTGCGTCCGGGAGATATCCACACACACGTCTTCGCCCGACAGTTCCCGATCGTGGACCCGGACAACAACAACAAAGTCTTTGATCACATGTGGAAAGCACGGGAGCGCGGCATCCACTTCGACGTCGGCCATGGTGCGGCCAGCTTCTGGTTCCGCAATGCGGTACCCGCCATGGAGCAGGGCTTTCCACCGGATTCCATCAGCACCGATCTGCACATGGGTAACATCCACGGCCACGTGCACAGCATGCTCGACACGATGTCCAAGTTCCTGGCCATGGGTATGCCCTTCCAGCAGGTCATCTACCGTTCGACGGTGACGCCGGCACGGGCGATCCGTCACGAGGAACTCGGTACTCTGAGCATCGGTGCCGATGCAGACATCGCGGTGCTGCAGCGGCACAAGGGAGACTTCGGCTTCCGCGACTGCGGCTGGGGTCGCATCAGCGGCACCGAGCGCCTCGAGTGCGAACTGACGGTGCGCGCCGGTGAAGTGCTGTGGGATCGTCAGGGCCTCACCTGCCCCGCCTGGGAAGATGCGGGTGAGCCATACTTCGCCCTGCCCGGCACCCAGGCCGGCGCGGTGCCTCGACTGTGGCGCAGTTGACCCCGCTGCTGCTGCAACTGGCACTGTTTGTCGTGCTGGCAGCCAGGCACGGCATCGGCACACCCCTGGACGTGGATGGCGCCGTCGTCCTGACGCGCTCGGAGATTCCCCTCAGCGATCTCGTGCTGTCTCCGTACAGCCCGGTGTACCTGTTCCTGCTGCATCTGTGGGCCGGCGTCACCGATACGGCGCTGTGGCTGCGCGGGCTCGGTCTGGGGCTGGCCATCGGCGGGCTGTTGCTGGCACCGCGGGTGTTGCGTGGTCTCGGCGGCGCCCATGCCAGTGGCGGCGCCATGTGGATCCTGGCGCTGTCGCCGTTTTTCGTCGAGCAGATGATTGCCGTCTCACCGTCGGCGCTGGCCTTTGTTGTGGTCATGGTCGAACTGCTCTGCTTCCTCGAATATCTGCGCGCCGGCGAAGGGCGCTGGCTGGTCGGCTGGCTGGCTGCGGCGCTGGTGTCGCTGCTCGTGCACGGGGGCCTGTACTACCTGGTGCTGAGCCTGTGCCTGGGGATGGTCTTCTACCGGGAGCGTTACAGTGGGCGGCAACGATGGTGGTGGCTGGCACAGGTGCCGCCCCTGGGATTGTTCCTGGTGTTGTTCGGCGCCCAGTTCGAGCGCTTCGTCATGCACCGCGTGGCGCAGATCAGCACCCCCGCCGTCGCCGTTGATCAATGGGGCAGCCTCGGCAGTGATCTGCCCGGACTGTGGGCCCCGATTGCGGCGGGACTGCTTGCGGTGCTCGTGGCGACGGGACTGAGTGTCTGCAGGGACAGTCGGCGCGACCCTCGACATGGCCTGCTGGTGCTGGGAGCTCTGCTACCGACTGTCGTCTGGCTGGTGTGGTTGCCGCACGATTTCTACGCTGTGGCTGCCCTGCCTTTCCTGGCCGTGCTGGCAAGCCTGGGCATACGGTTCTACCCCCGCTGGGGTCGGCAGCTGGCCTGGGCGGCGCTGGCTTTCGTCTACGGGTCCGCGCACTGGTTCGCCGGTTGAAAATGCGCCCCTGATCGCGGGGCCGGTCGAGGGATCGACGGACGGGGGATGTTTTTTTCCTGGGCACCCCCATCACCACTATTTTTTCTCTCGCACACGGCTATATTTGTCGCAGCAAAACTGGACCGGACGATCTGGCACCTGAGCCGAGATCCCCGGTCCGTTGTGCGTTCTGCTCTGTTTTTCGCCAGCAAATCCCAACTCTGGAGACCCCGGAATGGTCAGCTCTCGATGCCCCCGCAGCGAACTTCGCGCTGTTAATCTCCATGGCCTCGTCTACGGAGGACTTTAGTTACAGATGGAACCAGACACCGACCCTGACCCCCGCCCCCGACTGCTGTTCGTCCACAGTGGTTCGCCCAAGAAACGCCTCACCTTCGAGGCGGCCGACGCCCTCGGCGTCGATGTCTACCTGCTGACTCCAGAGCCCAACTGGGCTGCCCCCTATGTGCGTGAATTGATCCCGACGGCCGGGATGACTCTGCCTCGTGTACTGCAGACCGCCGCGGACCTGCATCGCCGCGTCGGCCTCGACGGGGTCGTCACGTTCTGGGAAGAAGATGTCCCGACGGCGGCCCGTATCGCCCGTCACCTCGGTCTGCGTGGCACCAATCCTTCCTGTGCCCTGGCGGCGCGCAGCAAACTGCGCATGCGCACAGCCTTCCATCGCTCCGGTGTGCCCGTCCCGGCTTTTGCGCCGGTCGACTGCGACGAGTCGCTGCTGACGGCGATCGAGCGCATCGGTCTGCCAGCCGTACTCAAACCCGAGTGGGGCTCAGACAGCGAATGGGTGACCCTCGTGACGACGCCAGCGCAGGCGCTGGCCGCCTTCCGGGACAGCCGTCGGCGGGTCCGCAGCCAGGACTGCATCTGGGGCTACCCTCAGGGGAGGTTCGTCCTCGAGGGATTCCTCTCGGGCCCGGAGGTCAGCATCGAAGGTGTGGTGCAGAACGGCCACGTGACCCTGTATGCCATTATCGACAAACACGACATGGCCGAGTCGTCCTTCATCGAGCGCGGTGAGACGACGCCTTCGCGCCACAACGACGTGGTACAGGCGCAGATCCGGCAGATGGTTGTCGCCGGCGTCGGCGCCCTCGGACTCAATGATTGCGGCATCCACGCCGAGGTGAAAGTCACCCCCGAGGGTCCCCGGATCGTCGAGATCGGTGCGCGGATGGGTGGCGACTGCATCCAGGCTCTGGTGCGCCGCGTCTACGGCATCGACCTGGCGCAGGAGAACCTGCGCGCCGCCCTCGGTTGGCCCGTGTCGCCGGCGACAGTTGGGGTGGGATGCGCCATCTCCCGCACCCTGGTACCGGAGCAGGCGGGCCTGGTCCATGTGGACGAGCGGCGCGCCCGCACACGTCGCTCTGCCAACCTGATCGAAGTCGTGTTCACCAAGCACGCCGGTGATGTGGTGCAGATTCCTCCCATGGGCTATGACAACCTCGCCTGGATCAGCGTCTGGGGG
>JAQCJA010000067.1 GCA_027593305.1 bacterium | reverse complement strand
CTCTACGTACGGGGTCTGGCGATGGGCACGGCGGATGTGATCCCCGGCGTCTCCGGCGGCACGTTGGCACTGATCACGGGTATCTACGATGAACTGGTGGGTACCGTTGCCGGCATCGACCGGGATCTGCTGACGGCCCTGGTCCGCGGCCGCTTCAGCGAGGTTGCGCAACGAGCCAACCTGGTGTTTCTCGTGCCCTTGCTTGCCGGCATCTTCACCGCCATCGTGACGCTCGCCAAGGGCATCACCTGGCTTCTGCAGCACCATCCCGTGCCTGTCTGGGGTGGCCTGACGGGACTGATCGCGGCGAGTCTCTTCGTTGTGGTACGCCAGGTCAGAGGCTGGAATGCGGTGGCCTACGCGGCGGCCATCGTCGGCGCCGTTGCCGGTTACACGGTGACTTTATTGGTACCCGTGGAGACGGGCGTCGAGTGGTACAAGTTCACCGGTGCGGGGCTCATCGCCAGTGTTGCCATGATCCTGCCGGGAATCAGTGGTTCCTTCCTGCTCGTTGTCATGGGCAAGTATCAGCAGGTGCTGGCAGCCGTGAATGATCGTGACCTGCAGATCATCGTGCTCTTCGGCGCCGGTTTCGCCACGGGAATCCTTGGTTTTTCGCGCGTGCTGCGCTGGCTGCTGGCGCACGCGCACAGCAGCACGATGGCGTTCCTCGTCGGCCTCATGGCCGGGTCCATACGCAAGGTCTGGCCTTTTCGTCAGGTGCTGGACACGCCCGAAGCAGGCTTCGTCTGTACGCTGCCCGTCGTCTGGGACGGCACGGCGCTGGCCGCATTTGGCCTTATGGTCGTGGCTGCTGCCGTGGTGCTGCTCATCGAGCGCGTCGCCGGGGCGACGGCGACCAGAGCCTAGGGGCTCGCCGCTGACCGTTCAGCCCTTATCGGCTTCGCGGCGGGCCTGCGAAAAGCGCCGGGCCCGCCGTACGAGTACGAACACCAGCCCCCCGAGTGCGGCATAGAGAAGGGCCTGGTAGAGGAAATGATTCCAGCCGAGGATTACCGGCCACAGGCTCAGCACGCAGAGGAGGATGAAGATATCCTCCAGCAGACGGCCACGGCGGCCTGGATCCGGGGGGCTGTCCTTGTCGTCTTCGGTGGTCTCTGGCCAGTTCACGCGTCTGATTCGCTCCTGATCAACGTCCTGTAGATCGTGTAATTTTTCAGAACTTTCTTCACGTACAATCGGGTTTCCTTGTACGGGATGCGCTCGACAAAAGTGTCGGCATCCTCAATAGGAAAGCGTTCAAGCCAGCCTCGCGCCACTCTGGGGCCGGCATTGTAGGCGGCCAACCCGAGGGGGTACTGCAGACCATGGGAGTCGGCCGTGAAGGAGCGGACCTGGTCCCCAAGAAAGCGAGATCCCAGGAGAATGGAAACCCCGGGATCAAACAGCAGATTCCGAGTGTACGCAGGCACGCCCAGACTGCGGGCCAGTTTGCGCCCCGTCTGCGGCATGATCTGCATGAGACCCATGGCGCCGGCGTGCGACAGGGCATCCTCGTTGAAGTAACTCTCCTGGCGAATGACGGAAAGCACAAGATACGGGTCGACGCCGGCGGTCTCCGCCGCACTCCTGATCTCGTCCCAGTAGTAGCTGGGATACAGACGACGGATGTCGTCATCCTGGAACGCTGATCTGGTACTCAGCAGGAGGGCGCGATCATGCAGGCCAAGGACATCGTAGCTGTCGCGCAGGACCAGCAGAGCCCTGGAATCATCCTTGTTGAGCCCTTCGGCCAGGCGCAGTTCCGCCTCAGCAGCCGAGGCCAGTCCGAGTTCGCCCAGTACCAGGGCACGACGCACATGGTCCTGCCCGACAATACGATCCAGCTCCAGATCGTCGGCCGTCAGCGGCCGGCGCAGGGGCGGCGGGCGTGCAGGTACGTTGCTCTCGCCGTACCCCATGCTGACGGCGCGTGACGCGTAGTAGGAACGGGGAAAGCCACTCGCCGATCTGGCGAACAGCACTTTGGCTTCATCCTCGCGATGGAGACGCAGGGCTGACTTGCCGGCCCAGAACAGGCTCTGGTCGATGATGTGGGGTTGGCGGGATAGTACTACGACACCACGGAACACGCGCAATGCGTCTTCGTACTGCTTCAGGCAATAGAAACTGAAACCTTCTCCCCAGGACGCTTCCTCAGCGTATTCGCTGGTGCCATACTCCCTGGCCAGCAGTGCATAGATGCTGCCAGCCTGAGCAAATCTGTCGTGTCTCTCCGCCGCCTTTGCCGCCTGCCACAAAGCATCATCAGCCAATTCATGCTGCGGGTACAATCGGGCAAATTCGACATAGGCATCGGCAGCTTTCAGGTCGTGATCATCGCTGACCTGCAGTTGGGCCAGGCGATACAGGGCCGATGGCCAGCCATACAACTCGTGCAGGCGCTCGAAGGTGTGCCGCGCCCGTGCCAACTGCCCCGACCTGGCATAGGCCCGACCCAGGACATACTCGGCTTGCGGCGCCTGTTCGTGACGCCTGTTGGAGCGCAGCAACTGGCGCAGGTCGTCGATGGCATGTCGATCATCGCGGTGTCGGTAGTAGACCTCGGCCCGCGCAAAGCGTTCCTCCCAGTTCGTCGGCTGCATGTGGCGTGCCACATCGAGGGTCAGCCCGTGCCCGGGAAACTGGCGCAGCAACTCCAGTCGGGCCTTGCGGGCACTCTTGTCGTGCCCCGCCTGTGGTGCGATCTCGGCGATCCTGAAGAGGATCTCAGCGGAGGTGCCAGCCGCGCGTTGTTGCTCACGGTAGGTGCGCAGGGCGGCGGCATGTTCGCCCCTGTCATGCAGCAGAGCTGCCAGATACAGTCGCGCCGAGTCGGCAATGGCAGCACTCGGCTGCAGAGTCAGCAAATCACGATAGGAGGAGATCGCTGCGGCGCTGTCGCCCTCGGAGGTAGCGATCATCTGCAGACTGCGGGCGAGCCACAGGCGGCGATAATGCTCCAGCAGCGGGACTTCACCTTCGAGGCGCAACAGTCGTGCATAGGCGCTGTCCGTCAGGCCCAGGGCCCGCTCACAGACTGCCAGACGGTACTGGTGGAGGGCCTCCGAGACCGCGCCTGATGGGCGTCTGGTAAGGAGATCGTAGGCAGGCCTGAATTGCTGTCGTCGGATCAGCGCGCTGGCGTCCGACACAGCCACTTTCGCGTCGCTGCCGAACAGTCCCTTCGGTGCAAAGCGGGCAGCAAAGGGCAACAGAACCAGAGCGCACAGGGCAGTCGTGCCCAGAACCAGACGGGCCTTGGCAGGCATAGTCAAAGCAGTAGGAACCGCGAGAATCGTCGGTGTATGGTAGGGGAGTTGCTCAGACGTGGAAGATAACGTCGCCCTCTGCAACCAGCCACCGAAAAGCTGTCACCGACGCAATGTCAGCGTGACGAACCGCCCCGATCGATGGCGCTGCGCAGCGTCCGGGCAAAGTCCTTGCCGCCCGGCCTCCGATCGACGGAGGCGCTGCCACTGCCAGACTTGGACGCCTGCTCCAGCTCCTGCAGATTCTTGCGGATGTCGCGCAGAGCCGTACTGATCTGACGATCGATATCCTGCAGACGTCGGTCGATGTGATTGTTTGTTAGAGGCGTGAGCTCCATCATTCTCTCGCATTGGGCCTTGCGCCCGCGCAGCATGCACGGAACAGTGTTCCGGGGACAGCAATCCCGGCGTCCTTTCCAAGCAAAGCCTGTGCCGAACTGGCGCGGTTGCGCGAGAAGTGATGTAAGATGTGTAAAAACAACAGAGTAAAATGGATCGACTCAGCCGATGCTGGCGCGCACACCCGCAAACGGGAAGACTCTTCCCGAATGCCGGATCCAGGGGCGGCAAAATCTGCCGACCTGAAGGCTCGCGATGGGCCTGCTCGCGCGGAACCTACTTACGACGAGGGGCGGTAATGTGCGGACTGAGCCCGTGATAGGCTTCGGCCGCCTCCATCATCGTTTCAGACAAAGTGGGATGTGGATGTATGCACAGCGCTACATCCTGTACCAGCGCCGCCATTTCCACGGCCAGCACGCCTTCGGCAATCAGTTCGCCCGCACCCGGGCCGGCAATGCCGACACCGAGAATCCGTTCCGTCTCGGGGTCGACGATCAGCTTTGTGACACCGTCACTACGGTCCTGCGTAGTTGCGCGCCCTGACGCGGCCCAGGGGAAGCGCGCCACCTTGATGGTACGCCCCTGTGCCTCGGCATCCTTCTCGGTCAGTCCACACCAGGCAAGTTCGGGATCCGTGTAGACGACACTGGGAATCGCATTCGGCTCAAAGGCGGAACGCTGTCCGGCGATGACCTCGGCGGCAACGATGCCTTCGTGTGACGCCGTGTGTGCCAGCGCCGATCCGATGACATCGCCGATGGCGAAAATCGACGGTTCGGCAGTCCGTCGCTGCAGGTCCACCTCGACGAAACCCCGCGGGGTGAGGCGCACCCCGGTGGTTTCCAGGCCAAGGTCCTCGGAATTGGGTCGGCGACCGATGGAAAGCAGGATCCGATCGAAGGTGTGGGTCGAGGAGTCGCCGCCGCCGGTGGGTTCCCAGGTGACATCGACGCCACTACCACTGTCGGTGACGCCTGTGACTTTGGTGTTGAGGTGGATGCCGGCAAACTGCGACTCCAACCGTTTGGCGAGCACTTTCACCAGATCACGATCCCCGGGGGGGATCAGGCCGTCCGTCATCTCGACGACAGAAACGGCCGAACCAAGAGCACAGTAGACCTGGCCAAGCTCCAGACCAATAATGCCGCCACCGACGATCAACAAGCGTTCGGGCACGTCCCGCAACTCCAGAGCGCCGGTGGAATCCATGATCCGCTGCGAATCGATATCGAAGGCAGGCAGGACAATCGGTCGGGACCCGGTGGCCAGGACGGCATGGTCGAAGGTGAGTTGCTGCTGACCGCCGCCATGGAGATCGATCTTCAGTGCCTGTGGTCCGGTGAAGCGGGCGCGGCCGCGCACGTAGGTGATTTTGCGCGCCTTCGACAACTGGCCCAGGCCACCGGTCATCTTCGCCACGACACGGTCCTTGTAGGCACGCAACTGATCGAGATCGATCTTCGGCTCGCCGAAGGTGATACCCCAGGCCGAGGCTTCCCGCGCCTCGTTGAGCAGCTTCGCCACGTGCAACAAGGCCTTCGACGGGATGCAACCCCGATACAGGCAGACGCCGCCGGGGTTTTCGTCGAGATCAATCAGGGTTACGTCGAGGCCGAGATCAGCGGCACGGAAGGCAGCCACATACCCCCCGGGGCCGCCACCAATAATGGCAATCTGGGTCTTGTCGGCGCCCATGGATCAGCCGCCAAAAGCGAGGAAGTACGGACTTTCCAGACCCTGACAGATATAGCGCAGGAAGCGGGCGCCATCGGCGCCGTCGATGACGCGATGGTCGTACGACAACGACAGGGGCATGATCATGCGGGGCTGCAGCTGGCCATCGACATAGACAGGCTGCGTGCTGCCGCGGGCAACGCCGAGGATGGCGACCTCGGGGGCGTTGACGATCGGCGTGAAGGCTGTGCCACCGATGCCGCCGAGATTGCTGACGGTGAAGGAGCCGCCCTGCATGTCATCGATGGTGATCTTGCCCGTCCGCGTTTTCTCGGCCACCTCGCCGAGTTCGATGGAAATCTCGGTGATGGACTTGCGGTCCACATCGCGGATGACGGGGACGAGCAGGCCCCGTTTGGTATCGACGGCGACACCGATATGGCAGTACTTCTTGTAGATGATTTCTTCGCCAGCCATGTCGATGCTGGCATTGAACTGTGGGAACTTGCGCAGCGCCGCCCCAGCGACTTTCAGGATGATCGCCGTCGGCGTGAGTTTGGCGCCGGCCTTCTCCACCTGTTTGCCGAATTCCTTGCGCCACAATTCCAGTTCGGTGACATCACACTGGTCGAACTGGGTCACATGAGGAATCGTTGACCAGGAAGCCGTCATTCGCTGCGCCGTGATGCGACGAACGTTGCTGAAGGGCTCGCGCTCGACATCTCCCCATTTGCTGAAATCGGGCAGCGGCGCGGCGCTGGTTGCGGCATGGGGGCCGCGGTTCTCATGGAGTGACTTCGAGTGCCCCTTGACATCGGCTTCCGAAATGCGACCGCCCGGGCCGCTGCCCTGCACCGAGGACACCTCGACACCGATCTCACGGGCCAGACGGCGTACCGATGGCGCGGCGGGGACGGGGCGACTGGAAGCTTCGTGGTTGCCGGGTCTGTTGCCAGCCGCAACCGGCGTCGGGCTTGTGGTCGGGGTTGTGGTCGGGGCTGTGACGGGCGCTGCAGCGGGGGTGGGAGTCGGCGATGCTGCAACGGGTGTTGCTGCCGGAGCTGCAACAGATGCCGCATCGAGAGTGACGATCAACTGACCAATGCTGGCACTGTCCCCCTTCTGCACGTGGATCGCCGTGATGACCCCCGCAGAGGGAGCCGGCATTTCGACAACGCCCTTGTCGATCTCAAGCTCCACCAGCCCTTGTTCCTCTTCGACACTGTCACCAACGGATACGAGGATGTCGACGACGTCACCGCTATGGATGCCCTCGCCCAACTCAGGCAGATACACATCAACGGACCCGCGGGTGGCAGCGGCGGCGGCGGCCACTATCGGTTGTGACTCTGGCGCGGCATCCGGGCTGGCTGCGGGCGCCTCCGGTATCGCCGAGGCAACGGCTGCCGTCGTCGAACCAGCAGCCTGGTCGCCTGCATCAACAAGGAACAGGACCTGACCGACCTGTGCCTGTTCACCCTTGGTGATCAGCACCTTGGTCACCGTACCACTCATGGAAGAGGGTACCTCGATGACGGCCTTGTCGGTTTCCAGTTCGATGACCGGCTGGTCTTCAACAAGGGCGTCGCCCACCGCAACGAGGATATTGATCACCTCGCCGGCTTCGATATTCTCACCCAGATCGGGCAGTTTGAACTCGGCCACGTAGGATATCCTGCTCAGATGGTGACGGGGTTAGGTTTTTCGGGGTCGATGCCAAAGTCCTTGATGGCCGCTTCGACAACATCGGTGGTGATCTGCCCCTCGTCGGCAAGGGCGCTCAAGGTGGCGATCGTGATCCAGCGCGCATCGACCTCGAAATGATTCCGCAGGGCGGCTCGACCCTCGGAACGGCCAAAGCCGTCGGTGCCCAGTGTCACCGGCGGCTTCGGGAACCAGCGGGCGATCGACTCAGGCAGGGCCTTCACATAGTCGGAAGCGACAACGAAGGCCCCCCTGGCATCACCGATGCACTGCGTCACCCACGGGACCCGTTTCTGCTGCGAGGGATGCAGCCGGTTCCAGCGGTCCACGGCGAGACCATCATTGTGCAGTTCCTTGAAGGAGGGGATGCTCCAGACGTCGGCGGCAACATTGTACTTGTCCGCCAGTAACACCTGCGCCTGCAGGGCCATGTTCATGATGGCTCCGGAACCGAAGATCTGCGCCTTCAGTTTGCGATTCTTGCTCGCCTTGCGGAAGGGATACATACCCTTGAGCACACCTTCTTCGCTGGCGCTCTCCGGCATGGCCGGCATCGGGTAGTTTTCGTTCTCCACCGTCATGTAGTAGAACACGTCCTCCTGCTCCACGTACATGCGACGGATGCCTTCCTTGATGATGATCTCAATCTCATAACCGAAGGCGGGATCGTAGGCGATCAGATTGGGTACCGGGTAGGCGAGCAGGTGGCTGTTGCCGTCGGTGTGCTGCAAGCCCTCGCCAGCCAGCGTCGTGCGCCCCGCCGTGCCACCCACAAGAAACCCCTTGCAGCGCATGTCACCGGCAAGCCAGATGAGATCACCTATCCGCTGCAGACCGAACATCGAGTAGTAGACGAAGAAGGGGATCGTGTTGATGCCGTGAGTTGCGTAGGCCGTCCCGGCGGAGATGAAGGACGACATGGAGCCCGCTTCATTGATGCCCTCCTCGAGGATTTGCCCGTCGGTAGCCTCCTTGTAGTACGACAGCGTCGCCCGATCGACGGGCTCGTATTTCTGCCCGGCATGCGCGTATATGCCGAAGGGCCGGAACAGGGAATCGAGGCCGAAGGTGCGGGCTTCGTCCGGTATGATGGGGACGATGAGGTGGCCGATTTCCTTGTCGCGCATCAGTTTGGTAAGGACGCGACCGAAGGCCATGGTCGTTGCCATGTCACGCTCGCCGGTACCCTCGCGAAGCTCGCTGAACAGATCAGCAGCGGGCATCTTCAGTGGTTGAGCCCGGACGCTGCGCTGGGGCAGAGAGCCGCCAAGAGCCGCGCGGCGGTCCTTGAGGTAGCGGATTTCCTCACTGTCCTCAGCGGGCTTGTAGAATGGTGCGTTGGCCACGTCTTCGTCGTCGATGGGGATGCCGAAGCGTGTGCGGAACTCACGCAACTCGGCTTCGTTCATCTTCTTCTGGTTGTGGCTGATGTTCATGCCCTCACCAGCCTCTCCGAGACCATAGCCCTTCACTGTGTGGGCCAGCACAACCGTAGGGCCACCGGTATGCTTGCTGGCTGCAGCATAGGCAGCATGGACCTTGTCCGGGTCGTGACCACCACGACGCATCTTGGCCAGCTGCTCATCCGACAGATGCGCCACCATCTTCAACAGGCGTTCGTCGGTGCCGAAGAAATGCTCCCGGATGTAGGCGCCATCGGAGACGCTGTACTTCTGCATTTCACCATCGACGATCTCGCCCATGCGGCGGGCCAGCAGGCCCTCTTCATCCCGCTGCAGCAACGCATCCCAGTCGTCACCCCAGATCACCTTGATGACATTCCATCCAGCCCCGCGGAAGGCGCCTTCCAGTTCCTGAATGATCTTGCCATTGCCACGTACGGGACCGTCCAGGCGCTGCAGATTGCAGTTGACGACCCAGACCAGATTGTCCAGCTGTTCACGGGATGCCAGCGTCAGAGCTCCCAGTGATTCGGGCTCGTCCATCTCGCCGTCGCCGAAGAAGCCCCAGACCTTGGCGTCATCGACGGGTTTGAGGCCACGATCCTCAAGGTAGCGGTTGAAACGGGCCTGGTAGATCGATACGATTGGGCCGAGGCCCATGGACACAGTAGGGAACTGCCAGAAATGGGGCATCAACCATGGATGGGGGTAGGACGACAAGCCGCCGCCCTCGCGGGTCTCACGGCGGAAGTTCACCAGATGCTGTTCGGACAGTCTGCCCTCGAGAAAGGCGCGAGCATAGATGCCAGGTGTGGCGTGACCCTGAATGAAAATCAGGTCGCCACTGAATTCGTCCTTGGGGGCCCGGAAGAAATGGTTGAAGCCGACCTCGTATAATGTTGCCGACGAGGCGAAGGTGGAGATGTGACCACCGGGGGCGGCGGGGTCGCTGTTGGCGCGCACAACCATGGCCATCGCATTCCAGCGGATCAGGCTCTTGATGCGACGCTCGATCTCGCGGCTGCCCGGGTAAGGTGGCTGTTGGCTCCGAGGAATTGTATTGACATAGGGTGTTCTGGCCGTGATCGGCAGCGAGATGCCTGCCTTTTCGGCGCGCACGTGCAATTGATGCAACAGATCACGCACTTGCTCCGGGCTGCGGCTGGCCAGCACAAAGTCGAGGGAGTCGAGCCACTCGCGAAGTTCGAGTTCGACTTCGCCGTTGGGCGAGATCCCGGTCTGGTTCACATTGATGGTGTCGCTCATGAGATGTCTTAGTCGAAGTGTTGGTATTCCGGGGGCGAGGGAGGGTAACGGAAGCCGGCCCGCAGCGGAAGGGGAAAGCCGATGGCAGAACTTTAGGTCGGATAAAATAGCGAGCGCAGCAGGACCGGGCAAAAGACGTTTCTGTTCCAGCGTCGGATCCGGTTATCCTACCGGCGATGTGCACGCATCGCATCTAGGCCGATCAACCCATGCGATGGATTGTCCCATCTTTTGACACCAACACCTGACAGATCCTTCATGCGGCGTCACCGGGCCATGCTGTGCTTCGTCCTGCTGTCACTGCTGGTGCATCTGTTGTCGATCATGCTCGTCACCGACTGGCGTAGGCCCGACCTGGACGCCGAGGCCTTCGAGGCACGCTTGCGGCAGGTCACCCGCTTCGAGCCCAAGCGCCTGCTGGCAGAGCACCCCGTGACGACGCCGCGAAGGGAGATGGAATATCGCCCGGCAGAGTCGCAGGCGCGGCCCATGGAGGATGTGACGGCGCAATTGCAGGCGCCACCACCGCCTGAAGCAGTACCGGAGCCGGTCGTTTCCCTCCAACCTTTCGATGTTGCCACGCGTGCCGACACGTTCCTTGCACAGCAGTCTGGAACAGTGCAGCGGGCGCTGGCGCAGATCATGGAATCACGGGATGTGGAGCGCCGGGAATCTCTCGAGTTGCTGCGTGTTGCCGATCTGGCCCAGGGGCACCAGCGAGCTGTCGTCCTGATCGACCCGAACAACCGGCGCAACATCACCGGATTCGTCAACCTCACTCGTCTGCGTCTGCGGGGCGCCGGTGGTGGCCCGTTGATCACCCTGGATGGTCAGCCACCGGTCGGGGGATCCGGACTCGAGGCTTTGGCGCGGTTCATGCGGGACCACACGGACCTGCTGGTCCAGGTACGGCAGGAGGTCGCCCAGTCGCTCACCGATCCGTCGCTGATGGAGGACCCCGTTCATTTCCTCATTGAAGGGGGTGGACAACAGTTGATCGGCGACTGGCCCCTGCTGCAACTCACGCCACCGGAGCGGGCTTTTCTCGAGGCCTACATGCGCCAGGGGGGGCTGCTCTTCATCGAAGGGCGCTCCAGGTTTCTCGGCGCCGCAGTGGACATGCTCCGCGAGATCCTGGGCAACGACGCCGGCATCCGGCCGATTCCCGTCAATCACCCCATCTATCACTCTTTCTACACCTTCTCCGACGGCTTTCCCGGTGAGAACAAGCGACAGTGGGAGTACCTGAAGCAGATGCCCATGTCCTGGAGCTACCCGTCGCGCCATTACGCCGATGTGGCGACGGCGACGGCTGCCTCCATCGCCGCCGGCCCGTTGAATCAGGATCCGAATCAATCGAACGAAGTTGATACCGGCGATCCTCTCGGGCTCTGGGGTGTGAGCCTTGGTGATACCCTCGTGGCCATCGTCAGCGATCTCGATCTGCACACACGCTGGTTCGGTTCCCTGTCCGACGACGACGACGTTGCCATCGACAGCTCTCCGGCTCTGCACACGGGCATCAATCTGCTCATCCACGCGCTGACACGGATCGGTACGGTGGCACATCGTCGGGCACTGCCAGCATGGACCAACAAGAGACCCAAAGCGGTGTCCGCAGTGCCGCCCGTTGACGCCACCTTTGCCGATGCGGGTGAGCAGGTCGACCCCGGCCTCTACGACGCCCTGGATGCGTCCCTGGCCATCATCTGCGCCCCTCTGGGCACGGCTCTTGGAGCTGGGGGGGTGACGGTTTGCCTCGATGGCCGGCACCGCATCGACGTATTGCGGGCGGGCCGTCACGGTCTGCTGCTGCAGAACCTTGCCACCGGCGAACACTGGCTGGAACTCGACTACGATGGGCAGGTCGAGGGGATCACCGTCAACCTCCAGGGCGGGTTGGTAACCACCGTGACTTTCGCTGTCAGTCGCCTGGCCATGATCCGGAGTCTGCGTCTCGAGGTGCAGCAATCCCAGGTGGCGGCAGCGAGGTGGAAGGCAACATTCTCGGACCTCGACCTGGAAGAAGCGTTTCTCGAGGAGAGCGAGGCTTTTCCCCTGCCACCCTGAGGCCTCCGGCCAAGGGGGAATTGCGTCTCGAAGGGGATTGCCATATGTTAGCTAACCCCTTGTATTTCCAGTCGGTTGTCAATTGAACTCGTCAATCTTGTTCGCTTTTGCCCTGACTCTGGTCGCAAGCGCCGCTCAGGCGCAGTCTCTGGCCACAGAGGCCATGTCCGTGGCCGGAGACACGACTGTCGTCGTTCGTCAGGGGCAATCCTTGCTCAGCATCGCCGCCAATCTTCTCAACAGCAGCGACCGCTATACGAGTTCCGAGTTGGTGGCGGACATGCGCCAACTCAACGCCCTGCAGTCCGATCGCCTGCAGCCTGGTCAACTGCTGCAGGTTCCCTTGCGCCGCGCGCACGCCCCTGCAGAACTGCGGCACATCGTTGATCCACGTCCTGCCCGCGGCATCTATGCCACGGCGACGGTAGCCGGTTCTCTGCGCATGATGGCGCTGGCCGATTCCCTTGTCGGGGCCGGTGGCAATACCATGGTCTTTGATATCAAGGATCGGGTGGGGGATCTCAGCTACATCTCCTCGGCGCCGCTGGCCCAACAGACGCAGATCGACAGTCTCGCACCCATCCGGCGTCCCGCAGCTCTGGTGCAACAACTGCACAGACGAGGGTTACACGTCGTTGGACGTCTCAGCTGCTTCTACGATGAACGGCTGGCAGCGGCGCGGCCGGACCTGGCACCGCATTTTGCCGATGGACTGCCCTGGGAGGGGGGATGGCTGGACCCGTCCAACCTCGAGGTTCAGGGATATCTGCTGGATGTCGTCGACGAGATGGTCGCCTTCGGAATCGACGAAGTGCAACTCGATTATGTCCGTTTTCCCACCGAAACGCGGGCGGACAGCGCCATCTTCGGCTATGCGGATACATTGGCCCGGCACGATGTCATCACCGCCTTTGTGCGCCGTGTTCGCGATCAGCTGGCCGGTTCCGGCGTGCTGCTTGCCGTCGATGTTTTTGGTGTGGCCGCGTGGGGACACAGTGCCGATCTCGACCGCATTGGCCAGCATCTGCCCGACCTGATGCCGTTGCTCGATGTCGCCTGTCCCATGCTCTACCCGTCACACTTCTACGGGAACTTCCTGGGCATGACGAATCCCGTGGACTACCCGTACTTCCTCGTCTTTGAGGGCGTGCGGCGCCTGATGCCCCTGGCGCGGGAGCACGGGGTTGCGGTACGCCCATGGGTGCAGTCCTTCCCCTATCGTATTCCCGATTTCGATCAGGCGTACGTGACTGAGCAGATCCAGGGCGCCATCGATGCAGGTGCCGACGGCTGGCTGCTGTGGCATCCTGCCAGTCGGTATGATATCGGCCTCGCCGCAATGCGGCAGGCGACGGCGGGCGTTGTCGAAGCCCGGCCGGATCGAATGCCAGAACTGCTCGGGGCACGCACGGAGAACATCAACGACATGTAAGCCGGGCGTCGACGCCGTCACCCAGCTACTTGAAGACCTCCATATCGCCACTCTGCAGACGTTCCCAGTAGTTGAACAGGACTGCCCGGATCTGCGGACTGAGAAGGACGCCGGCGATGATGTTCGGGAAGGCCATGCCAAGGATCATCATGTCGGAGAAATCAAGCACGTTGGTCAACGCTGTGACGGATCCCATGAACACGAAGAACACAAAGAACAGACGGTAGACAAGGATGGAGCGGGAGCCGAACAGATACTCCCAGGCGCGTTCGCCGTAGTAGGACCAGGAGATCATCGTCGAGAAGGCAAACATGAAGACGGCAATGGCAAGCACATAACTGGCGCCGGGGATGACGGAATCGAAGGCGGCCGCCATCATACGTGTGCCGACAATGAAATCGCCGGACTGAAACTCAGGCCGCAGATAGGCACCAGTGATCATACACACGAGGCCGGTCATCGTACAGATGACGATGGTGTCGATGAAGGGGCCGATCATGGCAACGATACCCTCACGGGCAGGTTCGTCGGTCTTGGCAGCAGCATGAGCAAAGGCGGCGGAGCCCAGGCCCGCCTCGTTGGAGAAGGCCGCCCGGCGAATGCCCATGATGAGGACACCCGTAAAACCACCGTACGCAGCCGATCCGGTGAAGGCCATACTGACGATGCGACCGATCATGGCGGGAACTTCACTGATATGGTAGAAGATGATGATCAGTGATGCTGCCACGTAGAGTCCGCACATGGCGGGCACAACACGTGACGTGACCTGGCCGATGCGGCGAATTCCGCCGATGATGA
>JAQCJA010000066.1 GCA_027593305.1 bacterium | reverse complement strand
CCATCCGGCGAGTGATTCATCGCGTAGACAACCCGGGGATTCCCGCGGCTGTCGACCTCTAGGTCCAGCGTCGAAAAGCTGGTGCCGTTGCCGTCTGCCGTGACCAGATCAAACCGCAGGCCGCCGGAAACACTTACCGGCGCCGAGAATGTGGCACCATCGTCATTGCTGCGCGCGTACTTCACATAGTAGATGGGCGTCGCCATCGTCTGCAGTTTCTGTTGTGCAATCCAGGCGACGTGGACGATCCCTCCGGGGGCGAGGGCGACGTCGACCTGACTCGCATCCACCGAAGCAGCATCAAGAATCTCGGCCCGTTCCAGATTGTGGAAGTGGCCGATGACGGGGTATGTGGGGGTCACCGCCTGGTTCAGGTCGACACGCACCGTGACCTCGCTGCCCTCAACGAAGTCCTGGCGTGTCGTGCTGTCCTGGGGCGAGAAGCCTGTAGGGGTGCGGTTCTCAAAAACCGGCAGGGAGCCTTGTGCCGATGTGGCGGCCAGCGCCCACAGGGCAAACCAGACGTACCGGCCCCGATGGCGCAGGGGGCGCCGGGCGTTTTCGACATCTGGTCGGCGCAGGCTCTGAAATTCCACCACGCTCATCCTTGCGGGGGGCCTGGCGGCGCTTCATGCGCCGCCGCTCTGAGATTCCCGTGGGGAATTGAGCAACATCAGTGCCAGTGCCAGATACAGTCCGTCAGGGCTGGCCGACGTCCTGTTGGACCCGGCACAATGGAACTTTTTTCCCGATGCCTGTCGCTGTGTGGGAAGGAAGGTTTGCACGGTCGACGCCCAGCTGTATCAGGCACGGATGGACAGGCCGTGGTACGGATCTTGCGCCCGCTTCGGCGAGATCTCTGCAATGACTCCTGCATACGGCACCCGGTACCATGCGAAAATTCAGAGCCTTTTTGTCGGCCTTGGTGCCGGCGGTTCTCCTGTGCATCATGACCCTGCCCGATCCCCTGCTGGCGGCGCGACTGGAACTGCGTGTGCGTGGCACGGATACGTCGGCAGCAACGGCCCTCGTCGGTGATATCATCGATGTCGATGTCTGGGTCGACTCCGAGAGTTCCACGCTCTCCGGCGCCGCCGTGTTCCTCAGCTATGACGGGGACGTTTTCGAACTCACTGAACAGGATCAGGATCCGGTCGCCTCCGGGTTTCAACCCTTCGCCCCGGGTGGCTTCTTCAGCAACGGCGAGATCTTCCGCAACGCGTTGCTGGATCCTGCCGATCCTGCCGCGTCCCCCACGGGTGAACAGCTCGACTACAGCGTGGTTCGCGCCGCCGACACCGGCTCCGGACCGGCTGCCTCCTTCCACCTGCGAGCCCTGGCGCCGGCAGCCGGTTCGACGGTCCGTATCGATGAGAGCGGCATCCGTGAGACCCGCTACTTCATGCCGGACGGTACGCACGAGTCCTTCCGCTTCATCACCCCTCTCACGATCGACGTGCACGGCATCAGCATTGAGGGTCTGCCGGGGAAGATCGTCCTCTCCCGCGGCCAGGTTGACAGCACCTCCTACGCTCTGGACCAGATGTTGTTCGACCCGTTGTACTCCCCGAAGGACATATCGTGGCATGTGGACGCGACGGATGCGGTGGACGTATACATCGATCCCGTCACCCGGCACCTCGTCATCGCCGCGCCCGCGGACCGTTCCCTCTGGGAGCAACTGACCCTGCGGGCGGTGAATCCGGATGGGCAGACGGCGTCCGCCGTCATCGATCTCTTCGTGAATGCCGGCCCGGTGCTCACTGCCGTTACCGAACCTCTTGAATTTGCCGAGGACGGCGTGCACCGTCTGTCGCTGGATGCTCTGGCAGAGGATCCCGACGCCCCGGACGCACAACTTAGGTGGACTCTCTCAGCACCCGCTGTTCTTGGGGCCCGTCTCGAGGGCCCGCCACACGAACTGATCCTTGAGCCGCAGAGCAACTGGTTTGGGAGTGGCCAGGTGACGCTGACAGCCATGGATCGATTCGGTTTCACCGATTCGACAGCGCTGAACATCAACGTCACCTCCGTCAACGATTTGCCGCAGTCGCTGTATGCACCGAACCTGCGGATCACGCGCGGCAAGGCCGACTCGAGCCTGGCCGTGGCCGCCCTCTTTGCGGATGCAGATGATGCCCTGACGGATATCGACCTGGCCTGGACCGGCGCCGAACACGCCCGTATCGCCAGACGAGGGGGTCGCCTCGTCATCTCTGCGCCAGACGACTGGATGGGTAGCGAAGTCATTCAACTGACGATCACCGATGCCCTCGGGGCATCTGCAACGGCCCCTCTCACCGTCACCGTCGTCGCCTCACTGGCGCCGGCGATCAGCGGCGCCCCCCAACGTCTGGGTGTGGCCGCTGGTGAGGCGAGTGTCCTCGACCTGAAGGAGTTTGTCACCGACCCTGACGATCCCGTAGCAGACCTGACGTGGTCTGTCGTTGGCCAGACGGACCTGTTGATTCAGGTCAGCACAACAGGTGCGGCGCGCATCGAGGCACCTGCCGGCTTTGCCGGCACCGAATCGGTCCGCTTTCTGGCCTTCGATCCCAGTGGCGAGTCAGCCCATTTCGACCTGCTCATCTTCGGTGCACCGGCAGGGGGAGCCCCTCTCGTGGCACCACTGCCGGCGGTCATCCTGCCACCTGGTGGTGTCAACGCCTCCATCGACCTCGACGACTACCTGTTTGACCTGGATCATGAGCCCCAGCAGATCTCCTGGTCGGTGATCGGGGCTGCCGGACTGGAACTGCGCATCGACGCCGGCTCTCATGTACTGACCGTGATCGCCGCCGACTCTCCGGCTGGCGACTATGACATCGAACTGCGGGCTGTAGACCCGGATGGCCATGAGGCGTTGACCCGGGTACTGGTGCGCGTCACCTCGAATCCTGTGGTTGTTGATCCCGTCGAACCAACAGATCCGGGAGCACATGTTCTGTTGTCGCTGTCTCTGCTGCCGACACTGCACATGAGTTCCGGTGGCTTCGATCGGTCTCTCGTGCTGGATGGCTACGTCGAATCCGGCGATCCGTCTCTTGTGCGGTGGGAGGCGCTGGCGAGTGCGCATGTTCAGGTCCTGGTGGACAATGACACGCGTCGGGTCACGGTTCTGGCGGAGGACGGCTGGACGGGTCCGGCCCTCATTACGATCCGCGCCCTGGATGCGGCGGGCGCCGTCGTCGCCGAGGCGCTCCTCGGCGTCCAGGTGGATGCTGTCCCGGCGTCCCTGTCACTGCGGGATCTCGTCGAGATCCCTGTCTTGCAGGGCGACTCCGTGTTGACGATCGATCCTGCCAGCCTGCTGGCAACCGGCCCTGACCCCTCCAGCCTGGTCTGGGAAGCCTCGGGTACAAGGGCCTTCACGCTGACCTGGTTGAACGGCAGCCTGCTGCTGCAAAGCGACGGTTTTGCCGCAGCTGGCGGCGAGATCGTGACCATCACCGCCCGTGACGAAGCCGGCAGCCAGGCGACAGGCAAGCTCCTGGTTCAGGTACTGGCCGCGGACGGTTCAGCCGGAGATGAGCGTGACGGGTTCCGTGTTACCATCGTGCCCAATCCGATCCACGCCGAATACCTCGACCTCTACGTCCTCAATGATGATGACACCGTCCCGCACCTGCGCTCCCATGCCGGCAACTGGGCCGATCTGCCGCTGACCACTGTTGCCGATGGCATCTGGCATGCCCCCCACGTGCTGCAGGCTGGTATGGAGGGCACCGTGTCGTTTCTCGGCCTCAGTATGCTCGACGGGCAACTGAGCCGGTCCGAGCGCCGGATCCACATTGGTACGGCACCGGTTGCCGCGGGCAAGACCATTGCCGCCGCAAACTTCTCTCTCGAACTGGCGCCGGATGCCTTCACTGGCCATGGGGACGCCATCGTTGCGGTGATTCCCGAGGCGGGGGTGCCGACGGCTGAACTGGAGCCGGTGGGCCCATCGTATCGTGTACATGCCACCCGGGCCCTGCAGTCCGTACCGCTGCTGACCCTGCGCACGACGGAGGCCGAGGCTCTGGCCTACCGCTGGGATTCAGTGGCGGAACGCTGGCAGTTTGTCGGCGGCCGTGTGACGCCGGGGGCAGTAAAGATTGAACTGGATCGCCTCGGCAGGTATGCCCTGCTGGCAGATCATACGGCGCCTGCCGTGGCGGCAGGCGAAGATGGATGGATCCAGGTCACCGATGCAGGCAGCGGCATCGCGCGTGTAGAGATCATCAGCGGCGGCAGTCCCCTGCCCGGCGCGGTTGTGCAGGAAGAGGAAGGACTGTTTCGCCTGACGGATCTGGCACCGGACAATGTGCCGCTGCGAGTGCGCGCCGTGGATCACGCCGGCAATGCAACCACCCTGGCGCTGACGGCCAGATCCGCAGTACCGGCTGCCTTTGCCCTGGGGCAGAACTATCCGAACCCGTTCAATCCGGAAACAACGATTCCCCTGTTCGTGGGAGCCCGGAGCGGCGCGGTTCGCCTGGAGATCTTCAATGCTGCCGGGCAGCGGATCCGCACGCTGGCCAACGACATCCTGCCAGCGGGGCAGGGCTCTTTCACATGGAACGGGCTCGATGATGCCCGCCGCGCCGTGTCCTCAGGCAACTACATCATCCGGGCCAGTACCCATGACGGCGTGTTCACGCGGCGGATGACGCTTCTTCGCTGACCCTGCCGGCGGCGGCGTTGGCAACATCCGCCACCAGTTCCTCTATCGGGACTTGCTTGACGGCGCTCACCGCCGCCTCCACGGCACCTTCGTGACACAGGCCCCGCATGGCGGCCACGGTGAAACCCTCGATCGCCGCCTCGACACATGCCTGACGCACCGCTTTGGCAAGGCTTGTGCAGGGATCGTCCATGCCCGCTGCCTAGCCGCCGAAGGACTGGTATTCTTCGATGAGTTCGGCGATGCGTGAGTTGCCGGCGATGCCCCGACCCGGATGGATGATCAGGCGGAAGCGGCTGCTGGCCGTATCCCCCTTCGAGATCGTCCAGCTGCCGTCCTGCGTTTCGTCCTTGAGAAAATCGTGCACGCCAAAGGGATTGGCTGTGAACAGGCCGTAACCGCGCACATGCCAGTAAGTGGGGTGCCACGGATTGCTCACGTGGTCGATGACGGTGTGCCCCCACTGCTGCCCGTCGGCGACGGGTCCGGAGTAGTCGACCCAGGCGGCACGTTTGCCCCAGGTGGTCTCCTCCCCTTCACCGCTGTCGTAGACATCACCCTCGGAGTTTTCGATGCGGCCCGCGTCCTTGGCATCCATCGTCGTCGGCACACGAATGGCAAACATGCCGCCTTCCTTGGTGTCACCGAATACTACCTCCCCATAGAGCGCGCGAAGCTCACTGCTCTGATCGATCACACGCAGATCCCCGTCGGCCTGAATCGAGATCCGCCGACGCTCTTCCAGCAACTGCTGCCCGCCGGGGCCATACCAGTCGACGGTGCCGTCGATATGCGCGACGCCATCGTCGACGCTGACCCGGGGCTCACCCCGCTGCAGCATGGACCCATGGCCGGGGCCGGCGACGTTCTCGTCCCACAGGTTGAAGCCATTGACCAGGCCATGGGCGGTGTAGATGCTGCGGTGGTGAAAGTGGTCCTGGTTCTCACCTGCCACATCCTCGAAGGGATAGGCCCGTGTCAGGCGCTGACCGTCAGGTGTCAGCACGGGGTAGAGGCAGGGCCGACAGATATAGTGGCCGTAGACGTATTCGGTGAAAAGTTTGCCGCCGATGGTGACCACTGCCTTGCCAGCAGCACTTTGCAGTTGAATGTCGATCACGATTGCACCCGTCCCCTGTCGATTGACAAATCCGCCGCCACGGCGGTCCCGCAGCAGCGTTTGTATTTTCGCCCGCTGCCGCAGGGGCAGGGGTCATTGCGGCCGGGGTCCGGCACCGGCCCGGCGGCGCGCGCCTCATCCCGGGCCCGCACCCAGTCCATCACCCCTGCTGCCGGTTGCCGCTGGCGCAGCAGATTGGCCATGACCTCCATGTAGGGGCCGATATGGCCGAAGTACATCTTGTAGCCTTTGCATAGATAATTCAACCCCGACTCGCCATGTGGCGTGGGCTCAAACCGGTGCTTCGGGCAGCCGCCGTTGCAGGCAGTCCTGAAGTCACACTCGCGGCAGTACCTGGGCAGAAGATCCGCCTTGTCCTGGCCGAATTTGCGCTGTTCGGGACTGGCAACCATCTCGCGGATGGACAGGTCACGGACGTTGCCAAGGTTGTGTTCCGGGTAGACGAAATGATCACACGAGTACAGGTCGCCATTGTGCTCGATGATGAGGGCGCTGCCGCAGGTCTCGGCGAAAATGCACAGACTCGCATCCTGCCCCAACCAGCTGCCCAGGGACACATCGAAAATCTGCACGAAAGTCTGGCCCACGTCCTGCCGCACCCATTCGTCAAATACCGTACACAGGAAGCGACCGTACTGCGTCGGTGCCACCGACCAGCGTGTGACCTTTGCCTTGCCGTCGTAATCGGGATGCACAAGCTCGAGGCCATCTTCGGGCTCATCCCCCGCCAGTCGCTCGACGATGGGGATGAACTGCATGTAACCGGAGCCGATCTCCTTGAGAAAGTGATAGACCTCAAGAGGATGATCGGCGTTGTGGTTCTGCAGAACCGTGAGTGTGTTGAACTCGACCTTGTGCTTCTTCAGCACCTCGAGACCGCCAACAACTCGGTCGAAGGTCGGCTTCTGCCCCTTGTCGACACGGTAGCGGTCGTGCAACTGGCGCGGGCCGTCGATGGACAGACCCACAAGAAAGTCGTTGTCGGCGAGGAACTCCCCCCACTCATCATCCAGCAGAATGCCGTTGGTCTGGAAAGCGTTGGTGATCTCTTTGCCGTTGGCATACTGCTTTTGCAGTTCGACGGCACGGCGGTAGAAATCGACACCCATGAGGGTTGGCTCACCCCCCTGCCAGGCGAAGCCGGCCGACGGCACGTCCTGCGCTTCTATGTATTGTCGGACATAACGCTCCAGCACCTCGTCGCTCATGCGCCAATCGCGCTTGGCGTCCGGGTAGAGCTTTTCCTTCTCAAGGTAGAAGCAGTATTCGCAGTCGATATTACACACCGAGCCGGATGGTTTGGCCATCACGTGGCATGCAGACGGAGCGGTGAGTGCGGAGTTTCTGGCCGTGTTGGTCATCGATGGCTATGATACGCGGTCACCTGAGGAGGAGCAACGCTTGCCGTACGAGCGAACGATCTTCATTGGCGACATCCACGGCTGTGCCGCCGAATTCGAAGAGACCCTGGATGCCGTCGTCTTTCGCGGCGGTCGTGATCGACTGTTGTTGACCGGAGATGCTTTCACCCGCGGTCCCGACCCGATGCGGGTGTGGGAACTGATCGGTGCAACGCGGGCCGATATGGTCCTGGGCAACCATGATGACCGCCAGTTGCGTCAGCTACGCGAGCACGCTGCCGGCAACGAACCGCGCTTCAAGCACGACAATCAACGGCAGACGTTCGACAGGCTGGCCTCCGTGGCGGCACAGTTGCTGGCCTGGCTCGAGCAGCGTCCGCTGTACATCGAGGCAGAGGGATTTGTTCTGGTACACGCCGGCATCCATCCAGAAAAAGGCCTGTACGGCACAACGCGCGACGAGTTTCTCACGATCCGCACCTGGCCGCCCGCAGATGGCATCGACGGCCGCCGCTGGCACGATGTCATTGCACCCATGCGGGACCGTACTCTTGTCTTTGGTCACGATGCACCGGGGGGGCTCGTCATGCGGCGCACCGAAGAGCATCTGCCGCCATGGCTGCTGGGCCTGGATTCGGGCTGCATCTACGGGGGCAGCCTGAGCGCCTGGATCATGGAGGAACAGCGCCTGGTACAGACCAACAGCCGTCAGGCAGATGGCAGCCGCTGGTGGCGCTGATGTGCCAGGGTCAAGCCGTTGTCAGCAGCCGGCTCGCTGCACCAGATGCTGGAACAGACTCGACCAGCAATCCCCCATACGCTCGGGGTGAAACTGCACGCCCAGCGTCTGGCCATCTGCTGTCTCGATCGCCTCGACGAGGCCGTCCGTGCTGCGGGCACTGACACGCAGTCCTTGGCCAACCTCGGATACAGCCTGCAGATGAAAGCTGTTGACTCGTTGCTCACCGGCGGCGAGGTCGGCCAACAGGCTGCCCTGCGTCACGTCGATTCCGTGGAACACGTCTTCGCCACCATTGCGTGACGGAGCGTGTGGCGCGGCGCCGAGCCGTTGCTGTGCATCGGCATGGATACTGCCGCCGAAACGGGCGTTGATGAACTGCATGCCGTAGCAGATCCCGAGAACGGGCCGTTGCCGTCCCCGGAGCGCCTCCCACGCCCAGAGATCGGCTTGTGTCCGACGAATCGGCGTCGGTGGAAGATCTGCTGGCAGATCTCCCTCGAGCCGATCCGTGATCGCTGGACCACCGGTGATCACGAGCCCGTCGAGGTGCACCAGCAGGGGCTGCAGACTGTCCTGCGATGCTGCCATGGGCACGATGACCGGGCAGCCACCGGCACACTCGACAGCATCGACATAGTACCCGTCCAGGTTCTGCTTCCAACGCCCGTCATCGGTTGTGGAAATGGACGTCGTGATGCCGATGAGCGGACGACCTGCCCCGGCCATGTTTACACCCTCGATCGCATACGGGCCAGGAACAGCTGATCGTCCAGCAGTGTCAGGGCCATGAACGTTCCGAGATCGCTGCGTGACGGATCCGCAGCCCGCACCCCCGCCGTCAGAAAGGCACTGCCCGTGTCGCTGCTCGGGGCCAGTTCCACGAGCGTCCTGTTGAGCGTGGCGACCTCTTCATCACGGCCCCGCAGGCGATCCCCCAGCCAGGCAACCACGGCGGCATCCGTCGCCTGATCCCGCAGTGCCTCGGCGAAGTCCTGCTGAGAGACACCAAGGAATTCGAGGATGCGACGGTCGAATCCCGAGTCCTCACCGAACCAGTAGGCTCCCGCGAGCCCGGCATTGTGCGCCCGTCCCTTGTCGATCATGCGCGCCAGCCCGTAGGCACCGCCGAGGGTGTTATCAAAGGGACTGCGGGGCGGCCTGCGGCTCAGGTCCACGATGCCGAAGGAATTCTCGTCGTCGATGTCCATCAGTTCGAAGTACGTCGTCACCTCCGGGCGATCCGGGCAGACTTCGTCACGTCGTGCCCGGAAGGTTTCAGCGATATCCGGCGTGCGCAGGCCGCGTCCCGTGAGCCACTCGTTGAAGACACTCGCGGCGCTGGCTGTGACCGTCGACTGGGTCGCAAGCCACTCTGCCAGTTCCGTATCGTTCGGATTGCGCCAGGCTGCCTCTTCGAAGGCTTCCTGGGAGATCTGCAGGAATTCGAGAGTGACGCGATCGACGAAGGAATCGTTGCCGTACTTGTAGGCGCCCAGCCTGCCTGCCCGCTTGGCCCGCGCCTTGTCTGCCATGCGAGCGACACCGACGACACCGAGGACCGATCGCAGAAAGGCCGTACGCGGGGGGCGTAGCGTAAGATCCACATGACGGAACGTGCCCCAGTCGTCGAGCTCGATCGAGGCAAAGACGGTCGTGATATCCGTGCTGCCCGGGGCGAATTTCCTGATGCGTTGATCCAGCAACTGGCGGTGCAGTTCGTCGAAAGGCTCGCGCGCCAGTTGTGCTGCATTGAAGGCGTCGATGTCAGCCTGACCGCATTGCATATGGGCCAGCACCCAGACAGCAAGGTCGCGATCCCACAGGCGGTCGACGGCATCGGCAAAATCTTCAGGGCCGATGCCGAGCAACTGCAGGATCTCGGTGTCCAGCCCGGAATCATCGCCGTACTTATACTCGCCGATCAACTCGGCGTTGTGGCCTCGCGCTTTGTCGGTCATACGCGCCAATCCGACGATGCCGGCAATGCCGGCATTCGAGGGGCGACGAGGTGGCTGTCGGGTCAGGTCCATCGTTCAGGCACTCCTTTTCGCAGGTCTGCATCACAGTGTGGCGCGAATGTAACGGCGGCCCCGTTGGATCTCAAGGCGGCATGCACACACCGACCTTGCCCCCCTGCACAGGCGCCTCTATGCTAGGCGTTCAGCCAGACTGTCAGACGCAGACGAAAAGGACAACCACCATGGCGCAACGCAGCGAGTATCCCGCAGGCACGTTCTGCTGGGGCGCTCTGGCGACAACGGATCCGGTGACCAAACTTCTCAACCCTCCCGACTGAACCGGAACCACGCCCGACCATGCCCGAACTGCCGGAAGTCGAGACCGTATGCCGTGCCATGGCGACCCACCTGGTGGGGCGACGGGTAACCGACGCGTGGACGGATGGACTGCGCTTGCGCGAGGTCTTGTCGCCAACCGCCGTGCACTCTCTGGTCGGCGAACGTTTTGAGGATGCCCGCCGCCGGGCCAAATTCCTGCTGTTTCCTCTCAGTTCGGGCCGAACCCTGCTCGTGCACCTGGGCATGACAGGCAACCTCGTGTTCCGCAGCGGCGCCAACGCCGAACCTTCAGCCCATGATCACGTGCTGCTGGGCCTGGATCAGGGGCCACCCCTGGTCTATGCCGATCCCCGGCGCTTCGGCCTGTTCCAGGTGCTGACGGCGACACAATTGACGCGGAGCAAATGGCTGAAGAGTCTGGGCGTCGAACCCCTGTCCACTGAGTTCGACGCAGACTTTCTGCTGACAGCCTGTCAGGGCCGCAGCCGGCCAATCAAGAGCCTGTTGCTGGATGGCCACATCGTCGTCGGTGTCGGCAACATCTACGCGAGTGAATCCCTCTTCGCCGCCCGCATCCGCCCGACGACCCCTGCAGGGCGGATCTCACGGCCACGCATGGCGCGCCTGGTGGCGGAGATCAAGCAGGTGCTGCAGCGCTCCATCGATCGCGGCGGCACCACGATCAACGATTATCTCGGCTCGGGTGACGGCGGCCGCTTCCAGCAGGAGCTGGCCGTATACGGGCGTGCCGGCGAGGGCTGTATCGTCTGCGACAAGCCCATCGCCAACAAAGTCCTCTCCGGCCGCAGCACCTTCTACTGCACGACCTGCCAGCACTGAGGCCGCAAAAAAACGCCGCCTCCGAGGGGGAAGCGGCGTTTCGAACTGTGGCGCCGCCGGTTGCCCGGCAGACCTCTCTACGGCATGGGTGGCAGCGTCGTTGTCGTCAGCACATCGTCGATGAGACCGTATTCCTTGGCCTCGGATGGCGACATGTAGTAGTCACGATCCGTGTCCTTGGCGATTTTCTCAATATCCTGACCGGTGTGGATCGACAGCAAACGATTGATCTCCTCGCGCGTGCGCAGCATCTCGCGGGCGTGGATGTCGAGATCTGTGGCCCGTCCCGTGATGGTGCCCATAATGAGCGGCTGGTGGATCATGATGCGCGCGTGGGACCAGGTGAACCGCCGACCCACGTGGCCTCCGGCAAGCAGCACGGCCCCCATACTCGCCGCCAACCCGGTGCATACCGTGGACACGGGCGAACTGACCGCCTGCATTGCATCATAGATGGCGAGTCCGTCGCTGACGGAACCGCCGGGGCTGTTGATGTAGAGCACGATCTCTTTCCCGGGCTCCTGCGCATCCAGCGACAGGAGTCGCGTGACAACGGCCTTGGCCGAATCGTCATCCACCTGCGACCAGAGGAAGATCTTCCTGGCCTTCAGCAGAGAATGCTCGATATTGCGCTCGGTGAACTCCTTGAGCATCCCCTCGTCCTTTTCCTTGTCCTCTTCTGCCATGCTCTCTCAGCTCTCTCAGCTCTTTCTGACGTGATCCGCAACTTGTTTGGGAATGTAACCGGGGCTTTCCGGAGCGTCAATCAGGCCGCATCCGACCACCGGTCCCTGCTGATCTGGCTGTTGCTCTGGGCTGTCGTGCGAACTCTGCTGGTCACCGGTGTCGATCTTGGCAAGGATGAAGCGGCCTACTGGTACTGGAGCCAGCATCTGGACGCCTCCTATGCCTGGTTGCCTTTTGTCGTGATTGCTGTCGCTGATGCTGTGTGGCCGGGGGTGGACCTGATCCTGCGTCTGCCTTTCATCGCGGCCAGCGTTTTTTCCGCCCTCCTCCTCCACCACCTGTGCCGGCTGCGCGGCCTGTCATCCTCGCGCAGCGCGCTGGCAGTGGCAGCCTTCGCCACCTCCCACTGGATCTGGCACACGGGATCATTTCTGCATCCGGATGGCATGCTCGTACCGGCCTGGCTGGCAGTACTCGTCTGCAGTGAACGTGCCACTCGTGGTGAAGACGACCGCTGGTGGTCGGTGGCCGGCGCCGCTGCCGGATTGGCGGCGTTGAGCAAGTACAGCGGCCTCGTGCTGGCTGCAGGGCTGTTCACCTGGCTGCTGTGGTTGGCGCTGCACGGTCGGCGCCGCCCGCTGTTGCGGGCGGGTGTGGTCTTTGTCCTGTGCTCATCCCCGCTCCTGTTCGACCTGCTCAGCACCGGTTTCCTGCTGCCAGCTTCACTGAGTACGTTATCGGCCGTCGCCCCGGCGTCGATGCCTCTGCGGCTGCTGCTGTTTGTCGCGGCGCCGCTGGTCTACGTTTCACCGGTGCTGTTGTTCATTTTGTATCGCGGCGCCTGGTCCTTGCGGCACCAGTGGCGTGGCTCGGCCCATCTGTGGCTGCCAGGTGTCATGCTCGTCGGATGTTTCTGTTTCTATGCCCTCACCCGGGGGCAGGTCAAAGGCAACTGGATTCTGCCGGCATTCCTCGGCCTATGGCCGCTGGCCTTTGCCACCGACGATCTGCGCAGCCGAGGCGTCGTCGTGGTTCTGCTGGTGCTGGGTGGTTCGCTGGCGGCCCTGCCGGCGGTGACCCTCCGCTGGCCCGGCGTTGCCGCCAGCCTGTCACGCTCGGCACTGCAGCCACTCAACGACAGCTACACCGCCATCGTCTCACGCCGCGATCTGCCGCGGGAACCAACGTACTCGTGGACCGAACGCGTGTGCGAGTATCATGGCTGGGAAGCCTTCGGACGGGAGGTGGACGAAATGATCCGTCGTCAGAACGTGCGGGTTCCTGCGACGATCGCCAGTTCGGAGTATGGCCTGGCCTTTGGCATCGCCCGCTACGCCCACCTTGTGGATGCGGTGGCCCTGCCTGGAGATCCGCGCTTTGTTCGACTGGCGGCGGCGCCGGAGCAGGCGACGCTGCATCTGGCAAGGATCGGGCAGCAGCCACCTGGTGTCGGTGCCCGTCAGGACGTGATTGTGCGCCGCAGTGCCGGCTGCGAGCCCATGGCCTATGAGGTCTTTGCGCCGCCCGCGGGGCCTGCTGCCACCGGGCCTGCCACCGGGCCTGGGAAAATGGGTGTCGGCGCAGTCGCAACAGGGCGCGAGAGCGCCGCCACCAGCAGGCGCTGAAAGAGCAGCCTCAGATCATCGAAGTACGTGTAGAACAGGGGCACGATCACCAGCGTCAGCACCGTGGACGCAAGCAGTCCCCCCATCATCGTCCGTCCCAGCGGGGCGTAGGGCATGCCGATCATCTTGGCGTTGCCCACAGCCATCGGCAGCAGACCGAAGACCGTCGTAAAAGTCGTCATGAGGATGGGTCGGAAACGGTGCGTCCCGGCTTCGACAAGGGCCTCGAAGCGCTCCACACCATTGGCGCGCAGGCGATTGGCCATATCGATGAGCACGATGGCGTTGTTGACGACGACACCAACGAGGATCACCGTGCCGATGCCGGAGAGCATATCAAACGGAGTGTTCGTCAAGTACAGCGTCCAGTAGACCCCCAGAAATGAAAAGGGGATGGCGATGATGACGGACAGCGGCAGGATGAAGGACTCGAAGAGCACACCCATCAGCAGAAACACGAAGGTCACCGACAGCACCAGAGCGAACATCTGCGTTTCGTCCTGGCGCTCGATGCGCACGTAACGGGCGCCCTTGTCCCAGCGGTAGCCGCGGGGCATTTCGAAGCCGGCCATCGCCTGGTCGACCTGTCCGAAGAGCTCCTTGGCGTCGTCCTGC
>JAQCJA010000065.1 GCA_027593305.1 bacterium | reverse complement strand
CTGCAGTCGCTGGCCTACCTGCGCGTCGGTGAACAATCTGGTGGCGCAACGCCCGCCCACGGCTGGCTCTTCCCCATGGCCATCGCCGGAGGGCCGGCGTTCGACGGCGGCACACGAGCCGCCATCGACGGCTACTCAACCAACCTGCGCAACCAGCCGGACGATCTTGCCACACGCTGGTTGCTGAACATCTGCTACATGGCTCTGGGTGTATATCCGCAGGGCGTGCCGCCACAATGGCGCCTGCCGCCCGAGATCTTTGCCTCTGCGGATGATGCAGGATTCTTTGCCGATGTGGCGCCTGCCGCCGGCGTCGATGTACGCGGCCACGCGGGTGGCTCCGTCATGGATGACTTCGACGGCGACGGACTGCTGGACATCATCACTTCCTCTCGCGGGCTGCGCGACCAGCTCCGCTTCTTCCACAACGACGGCGATGGCACCTTTGGCGACTGGTCCGAACGGGCCGGATTGCTGGGACAACTCGGCGGCCTCAATCTGTCACATGCCGACTACGACAACGATGGCGACGCCGATCTGACGGTCTGGCGCGGTGCCTGGATGGGTGAGGCCGGGCGACATCCGAATTCGCTGCTGCAGAACCTTGGCGGTGGTCGCTTCGATGACGTCACCGAGCAGGCAGGGCTGCTGTCCTTCCATCCGACCCACGCCGGTGCCTGGGGTGACTACGACAATGACGGCTGGCTCGATCTGTTTGTGGGCAACGAATCAAGCCCGGCTCCCAAGCCGCCCCACGCGAACCAGCTCTACCACAACGAGGGCGATGGCCGCTTCACCGAGGTTGGCGTGCCTCTCGGTTTCTCCGGCGTCAGCTTCGTCAAGGGGCTCACCCTCGGTGACATCGACAATGACGGTCAGATCGATGTCTACCTGTCGAACCTCAATGGCGACAACGCCCTGTATCACAACGATGGCGCCGAAGCCGAGACACGCTTCTCCGAGATCAGCGCCGCCGCCGGGGTGCGCGCGCCCTACGTCAGTTTTCCCACCTGGTTCTGGGACTACGACAACGATGGCTGGCAGGACATCCTTGTCGCCGGTTTCGATATGGCCGAACTCGGGGACATGGCGGCGATCTACCTGGCTCAACCCTTTGGCGCCGAATATCCACGCCTGTACCGCAATCGCGGCGACGGCACCTTCGAGCAGGTGGCGGAACGGGTCGGACTGGACCGTATCATCCTGCCCATGGGGGCCAACTTCGGCGATATCGACAACGATGGCTGGCTGGACGCCTACTTCGGCACGGGCATGCCGGACATGCGCAGCCTGTTGCCCAACCGCATGGTGCGCAACGACCAGGGCCGGCGGTTTCTCGACATCACCACGTCGGGCGGTTTCGGCACCCTGCAGAAGGGCCACGGCATCAGCTTCGGCGACATCGACCATGATGGGGATCAGGATATCTACCAGGTTCTCGGTGCCGCCTTTGAAGGGGATGTGGCGAACAATGTGCTGCTGGAGAACCCGGGCCATGGCAACCACTGGCTGAGCCTGAAGCTCGAAGGGGTCACCAGCAATCGTGATGCAATCGGGGCGCGGATTCACGTACGGACGCGCCTGGCCAATGGCGACTCGCAGGACATCCATGTCACCGTCGGCCATGGCGGCAGTTTTGGCTCGTCGCCGCTGCGCGCGGAAATCGGCCTCGGCCAGGCGGTGCAGATCGACTTCGTTGATGTCATCTGGCCCGGGGACAACCACGTGCAGCATGTCGCGGGACTCGTCCCCGACCACGCCTACCATCTGCTTCAGGGCAAACCGGCTACGGAACTCACCCTGCACCGATTCGATCTTTCTCCCTGAGCGTCTGCTACTTCGCCAGTTCCTGCAGGGGACAGATCGGTACGCTTGACCTCTGTATCGGCTGCAGTGATTTTCCCTGACTCTGCAGTGGAGTGCCTAACTCGACCTGGCGAAATGATGAATCCGATCTTCCGTAGTCTGTTGCCTGCCGTTCTTCTCGTCCTGCCTGCCACCATTCACTCGGCTACGGCCGAGGCCACCGTCGCCCGCATTGGTGATCGAACGATATCCATCAGCGAGTTTGAGCACCGCGCCGGCGAGTTGCTCAGATCGGGTTACAAGCATCTCGACACGCTCGGCATGGATGCCAGGCTGCAGTTGCTGGATGGCGTGATCGCGCAGGAACTGCTTGTGCTCGAGGGGCAGCAACGTGGTGTCGGTGATGACCCCGTCATCGCTATGGACCTGGCGCGGACGGAGCGCCGGGCGTTGATGAACGCGCTCTACGACAGTCAGGCATTGTTGGGCGACTACTCCTCCACGGAGCAGGAGTTGCGCGAGTACTCCGTCACAGCACAGTATGACAGCGAAGTCCTGAGCCGGCACATCGTCTGTGACACCGAAGCCGAAGCCCTCACCGTACTTGCTGCCCTCAAGGCGGGAACCACCTTCGAGACCCTCGTCGCAACGCACTCCCGCCGCAGCATCCAGGATCGCTTTGGCCCGGGGGGGTGGGTTGGCTGGTTCCGCATTGGTGAGCTTTACGACGAGCTGCAGGAGCCTCTGAAGACCATGACGCCGGGTGAAATCTACCCCAGACCCGTCAAGACATCACTGGGGTACCACGTCTTCGGTCTGCAGGCAAGACGACCTACCTCCTTTGAGGAGTCTCTGCCCTTTCTACGCAGCCAATTGCGCATCCAGAAACGGGCCGATGACATGGAGCGCTACGTCAACGGGCTCCGGGAGCGCTACAAAGTGCAACCCGTCGAGCAGGGGTTGGTGGCACTGGCCGCAATCGATGCACAGGACTCCAGCTACGCGGGCCCCGAGCAGAGCCTCATCACCTGGAAGGGCGGGCGACTGAGCGTCGCCGATTTTATGGATCTGGTGCGGGAGGGACGAACGCAACACCCGGCCCGTATGAGTGCCGCGACCCTGCGCAAAGAGGTCGACAACCAGGCGGGCGGCAAGATCATGATGACGGAGGCCCGCAAGCTGGGCCTCGATCGTCTGCCACACGTAGCGAGAAAAACTACGGAGCGCCGACAGGAACTGTATGCCAAGTGGCTGTTCATGGACCAGGTACGGCAGCACGCGCAACCTGACACGAGTGCCGCCACCACACGTCGATTCTACGACGAGAATCTGGATCTGTTCACCCGCACCGACGGGGTGGTCACCGACTTCGGGCAAGTCGCCAGTGGCATTCGTACTCTCCTGGTGAACCAGGAGGAAACTGCCACGATGGATCGCTTCATAGCCGATTTGCGCCAGCGCCATGCCGGCGACATCCATGTCAACCGCAAGGCGCTGCAGAAGGCCGTCGTACAGCGGCCGAAATAGCGTGACCTGTGCTATCTGTGGTTAACGGTCGGTACCGAGCCCGGCAAAGACAGTGATGAACGACAGCAGTTCCGATGACGCCGGCGAACCATCGAAGTCACGGTGGATCCAGCGGGCGCCGACATTCGTGGTCAGATCGTAGCCGAGATAGGCGGACCGATTGGCGATCTGGCCCGCCAGAACCAGCGTCCGACCGTCGAGCAGGTACCCCGAAGGCAGTGGGTCCGGCTTCCTGCGCAGGTTGTTGTAGATCTCATATTCGGCGCCGCCGATGATGCTGATATTCTCATTCACCGGCCGGATCACCTGCAACGACAGAATCTCTTCCAGTTCGCGGGTCTTGAGCGCGCTGCGCTGGGGCTGCAGTTGCCGGCTGAACAACTGCTTCCACCGGGGCAGCAGGGTCCAGCGCTGCATGTCGATGGGATATTCCCCCTTCATCATGACACCGAGGAAGTTCTGGTCCCGCAACTCGTTGTTGGAACCAGCCTGGTTGTAGAATTCGTGCTTCACCTTGGCCGTCAGCGGCAGGAATCGGTCGTAGTGCGCCTCGAGGTAGGTCGTGTTGATGAAAGCGTCCCGCGCAGCCAGCACGTCACGGGTGAATACGGACCGTCCCCTCGTTCCGGGGATCTCGGTCCAGAGCAGCACATCGTCGGGGATGTCGTCCTGCACCAGACGAGGATTGGCAATGAAGGAGAGACTCAGATCGTAGGCGGGGAAATCCTTCTTTGCCGTGACCAGCAGATAGTTGGACTGATTGTCCCGCCCCGTCTTCAGCAGCCGCTGGTCCAGCCGTCCCGCCATGATGGTGACATTCGGCATGACCTCAACACCACCATACACGTTGTAACCCCGGCGACCGAGTTTGTACGGATAGTCGGCTTCGGTATCATCCTCAAACCGGTCGATGACGCCGTTGCTGTTCATGTCCATGCCGAAGAGGAACTCCGGCGGATCGACGTCGAAACGCAGAAAAGGCTCGGTGTAGTCGGGTTGATCGTTGAAGTTCCGGTTGAAGTCGGAGATGTCGTCGTTGTTCTCGTCGACGCCGGGGAATACAGCGTTGTCAGAGAGCAGGCCCTGTCCCTGACGGGTGTTTACGCGGTCACCGAAGTACAGCCGGCTCCAGTCGGGTAGTTCATCCTGATCATCGTTGTCGTCGACAAATTCGTAGACATGTCGGGTCAGGTTGTCGTAGAACACCTCCCCTTCCGCGTTGGGAATAAAGGCCCGCGTCGAGTAGTTGGGATCGATGCTGTAGGCCTCGGCAAAGAGCGTCCACGGATAGTGACGTTGCTGAGCGGTTACGTAGAAGGCATCCGCCTTCTCCGTGGCCAGGGACTGTTGACGGGTGATGTTCTCATTGGGAAAACGGCGGTACTGAAAGTTTCGCACGATTTCACTGCGCAACTCGAAACCGCCCACATCAGCGATCAGCAGGTCGATGCCAAGCATCCGGTTGCCCGTGGGTAGGCCGTACTGAAAACGATGGAAAGCCTGGTTGGAGCCGTCCTTGACGTTGCCCGATGCCCGCAGAACCGGCAGAAACACGGGTGTTCCGAGGTTATTCGTCTGCTTGTTCGACGTTACTTCCACACGGTAGTCGTTGGCCAGAACCAGACCGATCTCGATCCTCTCGATCTCGCGGAAGTCGTCGATCTCGTCTTCGCTGCCTGGCGTGAAGTCCTCAATGTTGTAGGTGAGGGTAATGGCGTCGGCGCCACTCGCCTCGATCACGCCACGACGGCGCACCCCCCCTTCGACGGTTGGCACGATATCGTCCGTGTGCTCCACGCCGTTGATGTAGATGCGCCAGCGCGACAGCAGTGCGCCCCCCTCGCCATCCTCCGGCGAGTCGTCGGTGATACGCACGACAGCGGAACGCACGAAATCTGCATTCATCGGTCCACTGAGCAGACCCGACAGAGAGTTGTCACCGAAGGGCAGATCCGTGTTGCGATGAGCGGCGTTGACGAAGGTGCCGCCGAGGCGGGCGAAATCGCCGACCTGCGCCTGCCCCCTGGCGGCCCACATGTTCGTGAACGTCCCTGCCCGAACCCCGCCTCCGAGTTCTGAATCGGCGACCTCTGCTGTATTGCTCACGCGCGACGACAACATGGTCAGGGCATACTTGTCTGTCTGCATGTCCCACTGGATGCCATCGAAGCGCGGCTTGGAGAAGGTCAGCGGTGTCAGCGTCGTACGGATCCCATCACCAACCATCAGCGACGAGTGAAACTGACCGGAATGACTCGAGGAGATGAGCAGGCTGTTGAACCACGAGTTGAAGCGCGGGTTCTTGGTGATGATGCTGCCGTTGTCCTGCGGATAATCCTCCGTCCAGTCGAAGACCATCCAGCCCTGGGTGATGTAGTTGCCGTAGACATCGTAGAACGGCGACCCTTCCAGGAAGACGTTGTTGTAACGCTCATAGTGATCGCGTGCATAGTTGGAGTACTGCTCCTGGCGCCAGTCGTACTGCTCGTACAGGCGCTGCGGCAGATACCACTTGCGCACCGACGGCACGAGTGTCGACGCAGCGATTTCGGTGCCCGTTGTGTAGTAGGGGTTATCAAACCCGGTCGCACGCTGGGCACTGGCGTCGTGGGGTGCCGCACAAAGCAGGGCAAGCAAACATCCCAGCAGGATCGGGACTCGACGTTTCACGTCATTCTCCATATCAGTACACCACGTTCACAGTCTTGTGTACATGTTCGTTGCGGGCATCACTATCGACTTCGATGCGGACGATGTAGATACCAGGGGGGACCTTCTGCCCCTCGGCATCGCCGCCCCAGGAATAGCTGGCGCGTGTTGCCTGCGGCGTCTGGTCGGACAGTTCAGTGACGAACCGACCCGAGACATCATAGATCAGCACTCGTGGTTCGCGGCTGGTCTTTACCACGGTAAAGCTGAGCTGATACACATCGTTCCGGCCATCACCGTTGGGCGTGAAAACGGCAGAGTGAGTCAGGCTCCGCACCAGCGAGTGACCGGCTACAGCTTCTGGCAGATGCACCTGGTCGGCGCCAAACTCGGCGGGCACAACGCCCTGTGTGTTGCCTTCCTGAGATGAATTCAGGACAAAGGCGCTGAACACCGTCGGGCTTTCCGCGAGCCGGCCGCGAAAGATGAGTTCCACCGAGTCCCGGCGCACGACGGGCGGCGGCAGTTGCACCACGAGTGTACTGCCGACAATCTGTGCGACACCCTCGACAGCCACCCCACGAACCGTTGTGCGCACCAGTTCGACGTCGCCGCTGCCGCCGGGCAGGTCGAGGATGACGCGATCGAATCCGGCATCACTGCTGCTGGTGCCTAGAGGTTTGATGGTATAGCGGAACTCCTGGAGCGAATCCAGCCTCGCCTCGTGCGGAAAAATCTCGCCCTGCAAGCCGGCGGCGACAACCGGCGCATTGGCGACAAACCGAAGCGAGCGCAACGTCGGCATGTTTGCGCCATCGCTGCTGATCAGCCGCACGCGTGTGCGCAGCCACTGGCGCGGCGAAGGTGATTGGAACTCCTGGCCGGAGAACCGGTGGGGCAGGCTCCAGCTGCTCCACGTGTCGTCGCGCACGTTCTCCTGCACGATGTCACCGCGGTTGCGCGCCTTCGCCGCATCGTAGGCGGCCTTGGTTACTTCGGAGCCGTTGATGAGGAAGTAGCGTATCGCTGTCTCAAAGCCGTTGCCGGTCTGGGTCTCTCACTCGATGCTGGTCCCCGGTGGCACATCGGCATCCCATTCGACTCTGCGGATGCTGAGCGCGCCCCCCAGGGAAATGTCTTCGGACTGCAGTTCGACTTGCGCCGGGTATCCTTCGGCATGAAACACAAACAACTGCAACGCCCGGGAAAACTGTGGCACCGTCGTGACCCGCCACAGCAGCAGCCGCATATCCATAGGTTCAAAGTTGAAGTCGAAGAGGAAGCGGCCGAAATTCGGTTTGAAGCGCGGATCTGAGGAACTGCTGGTGCCATTGACCACCTCGGACAGGATGTCGTAGTGGAATGGACCCTCGACGACGGGATCGGCACTGTTGCTGGCCGTGCCGGCAGAAACGAGCAGATCGAAGTTGGTCCAGGACCCCTGCTTGTCACGCTCATAACCATACAGGATTGGACTGCGGCCGCTGACGACGGGGAAGAAGATCACACGATCGACACGAAAGACGTTGCCAAAATCGACGACCTGCCAGACACCGGAGTCGCGCCAGTCGCCTTTATCCGATCCTTCAATCGTCCATGTGCGGAAGCCGACGTCCTCATCGAGCATTTCGTCAGCGCCGCTGCCCTTGCCGCAACCCTCGCAGTCGCGATCCTTCGACGTCCACGTCGTACCACCCCAGTTCGGGTCGCCCTTTTCGAGCCTCGTGGGGGTAGCGCCCATGGATGGCAGATTGAAGCCGACGCCATCGACTTCGATCTCTGCCAGCGCCGCGTCCGGTGTTGCGCCGGCAGCCTCGAAGCGAATGAACCGGATGATGTCGAAGGGCATCGTGCTGCTGGTATCGAGATGCGCACCGGCGGCGCCACGCAGCCCTGTCGTTTGCAGGTCGAGTTCGACAATACGCGCGGTGTTGTTGTTGATGGGGCGACCCAGTCTGGTGTAGACGACGCGCTTGGCGGAACCGCCGAATACAGGAATCCCCGGGCTGGTATAGACCGAAAAGAAACTGAAGGGGCGAGCCCCCTCCTCGTCAGGAAAGATGATCCTCACCTTGTCAGCGACGACGGCGCGGCCCAGATCGAGTTCAATCCACCACAGTTGCAGCGGGTCGGCGGCATCCGGCTTCCACCAGGTCGTCGGATTCTGGTCGCGGATCCGGTCGCCATGGGCCTGATTCGACGGCGCGCGCACGGTGCGTGCGCCGAAATCCCCGATCGCCACGGAGGAATGGGCATCGATATCGGCGACGGCGTTGAACGTCTTGTCAAAACGCCGAACGGAGACACCCGTCGCCGTTACGTTCACGAGTCCCTTGGGATGGTTCCAGCCGGCGAAGTCGCCCGGGTCGAAGACAATGTCCTGCGCCTCGAGTCCGACACTGCTGACGAGCAGGACGGATGGCAGGAAGATGAGTCGTAGTCTGTTTGCTAGACGATTCATAGGGGCTCCGAATACCAGGCCACAGTCAGTACGCGACTGCCAGCGGTTGAACTCGGGTGAGAATACCCTCGTCGACTTCGACCTTGACGCGGATCAGATACAGGCCCGGGGCTACGAGCTGGCCCCTGTCATCCAGTCCATCCCATGTGGGGGCATAGGGCCCGGAGACGGCCTGATCGGCGAGGACGGCGTGCACCCGCCGCCCGGAAAGGTCGAATACTTCGACCAGCAGGTTGCCACCGGTGACGCCGAACAGGTCGAAACCGATCACGGCCTGGTCGTTGGCGCCGTCACCGTTGGGTGTAAGCACAGGTGACGACAGGACAATCTGTCGCAGGACCTCAAAGCGAGTGTCACCAGCTATTACCTGCAGCGCATTGCTGGCAACATCCGTACGCGCGTCCCCCGCCTCGATCGATTGCGGCAGGGCTGCCTGTGCTGGATCGCTGTTGACGATGCGTCCCTCGAGGAAGACGGAGGCCTGAAAAATGGCACTGCGGAAACGCACGCGGAAGCTGGCATCGCGTTGGATGTGCTCGGCAAATGAGAAGCGCATGACGCCGGTTTCCTCGACGACCTCAAAGTCGGTACCAGGGACCGCAGGGGCTCCGTCGATTTCGAGATCAAGAAAGCGGGCCGCCGCCGGCACATCGAGTTCCATGCCATCGTAACCAATGGGGCTGCCAGGGCCAGCGACGGTTCGCACATCATAGACGAATACCGTATCGACACCGAGGGGCACCTCGATATTGCCCGTTGCGGTGACGGGCACACCGTCGAGGGAGATCTCCGCCAGAGCGCTGTCGGCAAGCAGGGGTGACACCTCGAAGGCGATGCTGTCGAGGACACCAAAGGCAAGCGGATCCTGCGTGGTGATATCAAACTGGAACTGCAGATATCTGCTGCCGTCTGAGGACCGGTTCTGGTCGCCGGATCGCTCATAGGCGACGGACCAGTTGTTCCAGTCATCGGTATCGTCGCCGCGCTGGGCCCGGAAGCCGGCCACTCCCTCGGAGAACCGCTCCGTGATGCGCGGGGCGCTGAAATACTCCTCGGGGGAGACTTTGAGCAGACGCCCCAGGTCATCGAAGATGAAATAGGTCTTCGGATCGTCATCACTGCCTGCGCGGGTACGCAGGGAGAGTTCAACAGGTGCCGTCGGATCCTCGATGATCTCGCCGGATGGCGTCTGCCGGAAGCGGGTGAACTTCCAGGTCACCTGTCCGAGGCTGACGGGCTCACCGAAGTCGTGAGGGGCCGAGAGATAGCGGGCCTGCTGGGGATATCCGTGGCCGAAAGCCTGAATCTCTGCCAACAGCATCGTTCGTGTCTCTTCACCGAACTTGAAGCGCAGGAAGCGGGTGAAACCCAGTTCCGGCGTCAACGACACGATGCTGGTATTGTTGGAGAAGGTGGCACCGATGATCTCCTCGAGTGGGTGGTAACCCGTCGTGCCGATGGAGACATCCTCGTCCTCGAAGATCAGCCATTCGACCGGCGTGTTGCTGCGGCTGACTTCGTAGATGGAGGGGAACAACTCGCGCTGGCGTTGATTGTCGGAGGTCAGGCCACTCTGCGGCGGATAGAACACGACGCTGTCGATCGGCACAGGCACGCCAAAATCCAGGGTGAAAAAAGTCACGGAATTCTGCAGCCCATCGGCGCGTGCCGGGTGGGTGAAGGCAGCGGCCAGGCCGTCACCATCAACAAGGCCACGCATGGTCGGCCCTGAGGTGGCATCCACACCCCCAGCCTGCCACATCCGCGGGTGCCAGCCAACGGTAAGCGTGTCGGACTCGAGCAGACGCGGACCCTTGGTGAAAGCCCAGCGGTAACCGAACAGATTGCGCTGTGCAGAGACCGCACCGGAGCGTGTCTGTTCTCGTGTGACACTCCATCCCTGCGGGATCTGCAGGGGCTGCACGCCCCCGGGGCGCGCCGTGTCGTCGAGGGCGATCCAACTCTCGACGGCCTGCCGCCAGGCAACGCCGGTGTCACCACCGATGACCCACGGACCGGTCGTTTGCGCGCCGGCCTCGCCCGCAAACAGGGCAATCATGCCAATGGCGACCATGCCAAGGGCGCTGATGGCGACCTCGGGAGACAGGCGTCGCGCGCTCAATATGCCACCCCAATCGTTCTGGAACTCTCGAATGTCTGTGCATCCGAGATCACAGCCGTGCGCAGAATGTAGATCCCCGGCGGCACGAGTGACCCCCCGTCGTTGCGACCATCCCAGACGTGGTCGTAGGCGCCGGCGGACCGCCGCGTAGAAACCAGTTTTCGCACGCGGTGCCCGGCGAAATCGAAGATCTCGATGTCGATATCGAGATCGGCAGCAAACTGGGCAAGTACAAGCTGTATCGAGACGAGATCGTTGCGGCCATCACCATTGGGTGTAATGATCGAAGGCCGTAACTCCATGCCGACAACGGCTCTCGTCTCGACTGTGAAGGCGTTGATCACCCCGGTCGTGACAGCCTGGTTGGCATCTCCTGCCCGGATGGGATGGGGTGGTGCATCGCCCTCTCCAAGAAGCCAGGCATGGACCGGTGTGTTGTGTTCCAGCAGCCGCAGGTTGAACAGCACACGCAGGGGTTCGTTGTTGGCCGCCGTTACCGGCGCAAAGAGAACATCGAAGCCGGACGCCGTCGGTTCGACGACGAGATCATCTACCGGCGTGAGTGTGTCACCCCGCAGCAGGCCACCAAAGACCGGTGCCGGAAAGGCCTCGAGCCGCAACCCTCGATAGCCGCTCTCACCTGCGGAGAATTCGGTTCGTATGTCGTACGTGAAAGTTGTATCGATGCCGCCCTGCACCTCCAGAACGCCATTCACCGGCCGCGGATCGCTGGCCAGAGCAACCTCGCCGATGGCGTTGCTGACCAGGCCCGGAGAAAACTCCACCTGCAGCGAATCGATGCGGATGGCATTGTCCGCGTCACCGATGAAGTTCAGGCGGAACTGCAGGTATTCGCGCGGCCCCGGCAAACCGACGGGCATATCGACGAAGCCCGTCGTATCGATCGTCAGCGGCGGTGACCACGGACTCCAGTTGTCGACATCGCCGCGCACGTCGCCCTGGACGAAGTCGCGCACGGGTCCCTGCTCGGCAACAGGCAGATCCGCGTAGGCGGAACGATCCACTTCCTCCAGCAACTGGCCGGTTGCTGCGTCCTGACGGAACAACGCCCGGCGCGGCAGGCGGGATTCGAACTCCGTCAGAGAGACCTCTTCCTGCGCGCCGCTGTCCCGATCTCGGCGGAAGTATGCCCGTGGCGTGTCGTCGGCGCCCGTGCGCAGTTGCAGCACAGCGGCGGGGGCATCAGCCTCGGTGTCGCCGCCGGCATCGTCAATCAGGCGCCGCAGACGAGTCGCATGCAGCCGCAGGTCACCCAGATTGATGGCGCTGCCGAATGAATGCAGCTCTGATTCGTAGCTGGCGACGGGCACGAAGCCGACGCCGTAGATCTCGAATTCGGCCAGGTTGAAGGCAGCTTTGGACAGCACCACCAGCTGCAGGTAACGGCCCTGAAGCGGAGCAAAATCGATATCCACGACCATGTCGCGATTCACCTCGACGCGGCGCAGCAACTGGTAGTCCGGCCGATTGATGTCGTTGTAGGACTCACCATCGTTGACCAGAATCTGGAAACCATTGATGAAGGCATCCGGGTCATTGGGATCCGGGAAGAAGCGTATCCGGTTGATCGGGAAAGGTGCCCCGAGATCCCAGAAAAATGCCGCCCCCGCCTGGTTGCGAGCCGCCTTGAAGATGCTCAGCGACGACGTCGACGGATTGCCGTCGACAAGCTCCAGAGGGCCATCCACCTGATTGAACAGACCATCGTTGGACCACGTGCGTGGCTGACCTGGGGCAGTGAAGTCGGGTGGTTGACCATTGAGCCACTGCAATCCGGAGGCGCGCAGCAGCTCGATGAGGTTCTGCCCGGCCTGCAGTTCCAGAGGCTGCAGACCACCGTCGATCTCCAGGGCACCACTCTGTGACAGAGCCTGAGACGTGAAAGACAGGCCGGCGCCGCCAACGCGCCAGCTCTGCAATTGCGCGCCGCTGTCGGCGGGAAGGGTCGCCAGAGCGAAACCCGCAAGGGCCATGGACCGCATGGCGACGAGCCACTTGCGAGAGAGCCGCATGGGCTCAGTTTTCTCGGACCGCATCAGACGGGGTGAATCCGCGCCGAATGTCGCGCTCGAAGGAGAAGCTCAGGTCCACGGTCTCAACGGGCTCTTCGATGAAGTTGAAGCGTACGGCGACATCCTCGAGATCCACGCGAATCCGTTGCACGTCGTCGTCGAGCAACGGAAACACGATATAGCCTTCTTCGTCACTGCCACTGAAGATGATGTTGCCGGCGAACATGGTACGCTTGAGCATGTCCGTGCGATCGCGGAACTTGCCCCGCCCCTGGCCGGTGCGGCCCTGCCAGTGCGCGCGGTAATACTCGTACAACTGCGCGTAGCTCAGCGCCCCGTACTCGCGGCCATTGGCGGCCGTGATGTGGCCCTTGATCGGGTCGAGTCGAACCTTCGGATACTGGTAGTTGGCAACCTGTACACGGAAGACGGTGAAACGTGGTCGCGTCCAGTCCTCGCCGGGGGCGGAGTCTTCACCAAATGTGTACGGATTGACGGAAGTGTCACCCGAGGGCGATGCGAGCCGATTCAACTCGGCATCTGCCATGGGCTTCAGAGTGATGGCGAGCCGATCCAGCGTATACGTAATCGAGCCGTCATCATTGACGGTCATGCCGGCGCCCTGCTGCTGGCTTGGCTGCAGGGTGGCGGGAAAGTAGCGGCCACAGGCACCGGCCAGAAACAGCACCGCCAGGATCGACAGTCCTCGCATTTGCCAATTCCTCATGGAAAAAAACCCGAGACGGGTCCGTTGTCCAACTGCTTCACAGTAACCTTACCGGAAAGAACATACAGCAAGTCGGGCCAACCGGAAAAAAACCGATCGGCCCGACTTGCTTTTCATGCACTCACTTTCAGCTGGGGTTACCCCATGGGAACCAACAGAGCTCTAGCGGAAGGAGTTCTTGATGTTGCCCCAGGTGGAGGACTCGACGGCTGTCGAATTGCCAGTCGTGTACTCGCCGATACGCAACAGCGTGGCGAGGGAGTAGTACTGACGACCGGAAGCCTCGGGACCACGAGTGGTCATGTCGTTGGAGCCGAGGTGATTGCCATCATCGTCGTTGCCAAAGCCGGAGTCGGGACCCTCACCATCTTCATACCAGAAGGCGAAAGGGAATCCAGCTCCACCGGGACCGGCGACGGCGTCCATCTGCCAGACTTCACTGGCGGCGGGACCGGCGTCATCCTGGAAGGCCAGGACCTGGATACTGAACTCGTAGAACGTGGTGCCGCCATCGGTCCACAGTTCGGCGGCCCAGGCTTCGGGCGGATCGACGCGCACTGCGTAATCGATCCAGGGCTCTTCGCCGTACTCGGCCCACGTGGCGGGCTCACCTTCGACGCCACCATAGCGAAACTGCACGTTCGTGGGCGGGCTGAGGTCACCCGGCGCCATGAGCCATTCCATGGTGTAACCGGAGGCTGGGCCACGCTCGCGGCCGTGATCCTGGGGATCGTGACCGACCTGCAGCATGTCGCCGTTCCAGCGGGCAACATTGGTGCCGTCATGGACCAGAACATCATCAACAGCTTCCATGAAGACGTACCAACGATTGA
>JAQCJA010000064.1 GCA_027593305.1 bacterium | reverse complement strand
ACGAGTCGCATCGGTTGCGGCGGTCTGTTTGCTGGTGGTGATCCTCTGGCCCGTTGGCTGGCGGAGACGCGGTATATCGCCGTGAGAATCGATCCCGAGAGAAACCCGGCCGTGGCGCGGCGGTACGCAGCCGCAGGGTGCCCGTCGTTGAGTATACTGCTGGACACGGGCGAGGAAATCGTCCGTGCCACCGACATCCGCCGGGAGAACGTACCCTTGCTGTTGGCACGGATCCAGGAACACCTGCAGAAGCGACCGGAAGTGGTCGACAGGGAAATGCAGGACGCGCGCCGACCTCTGCCGCGATTCGCCCTGAGTGTCGCGGCTGTACACGCTGCCGTTGTCGACGCATACGACACGCTGTACGGCGGATTCGGCGGGCCTGCCAAGTTTCCTGAGACCCAGGTGCTGGCCTTCCTGCAGCAACTGGCCCGACAGCCAGGACAGGAAAGCGCTGCGCGCATGGTGCAGCGCACCCTCGACGGCTTGCTGGCAAGCCCATTGTGGGACGGTGAGGTGGGTGCCCTGTCACATACGCCAGACTGGCAAACGCCGCGTCATGAGGCATTGGCCGCCGATCAGGCGGGTCTGTTGCTCGTGCTGGCTCGCGCCGCTGGCGCCAGCGCCAACTACCGCCGTGCAGGGCAGCAACTGTTTGACACCATAGGTGCTGAATGGTTTGACGCGGACACGGGTTTCTTCTATTGCCGCCGGCTTGCCGGCACGCGGCGTGAGGCTGGCTGGATGGACCCTGTACTGCAGGCCGACGCCAACGCCCTGCTGATCCGCGCCTGTCTGCTGGCCGCAGGCGACCTTGATCGGCTGGCCTCAGCGCGTCGTCACGCCGAGGCGGCTGGAGAAGCACTGCTGCAACACCTCGTTTCAGGCGAAGGTGCCGTGACCCATGCCCTGGTGGAGGATTCGCCTGTCGGACTGCTGCGCGACCAGATGCTGGTGGCCCTCGCCTTTGGCGAGCTGGCGACACACACAGGGCGGGAGGATTTTGTCAATGCCGCCATCCGGGTCCGCCAGTGGGCCGATGCACACCTGTGGGATGTCACAGCCAACCAGTACGCCGATGCCGCCGCCCGCTCTTGGCCCGAATCGTGGCCGGAGCCAGCAGATGACAGCGACGACAGGGCCCCGTCTGCCATGGCAGTTGCCGTCGAAGTTCTGCTCGCCGCTGGTGAGCCGCTGCGGGCGCGGCACATCGTGCAGGGAGCCGTGCTGCACACAGCACCGGATCGGCGCCACGCCGCCCTGGCTCGCCAGGCATTGATTCTGGCAGGCCACCCGTGAGGCTGCTGGTCACCGGTGCCCATGGTCTGCTCGGCCGGGCTCTGCTGCAGGCGGCCCCGACGGAGGGGATGGAGTACGCCGGTTGTGGTCGTCAGGGCGGCATCGTGGGACAGGTGCCCTGTCACGCCATCGATCTGACCGACAAAGATGCGGTCATGGCCCTGTGGCGACGGTTGCGACCGGACCGCGTCATCCACACGGCGGCCGTGACCAATGTCGATCAATGTGAAACCGAACCGGAACTGGCGCGTCGCGTCAATCTGGAAGCTGTGGAAAATGTTGTCGCCGCCTGTGTCGAGATCGGTGCCGGAATGGCGCAGTTGTCGACAGATTACGTATTCGACGGTCAGGCCGGACCCTACTCGGAACAGGATGCGCCACAGCCCCTGTCCGTCTACGGCCGCATGAAGCTTGCCAGCGAGGCCATCGTGCTCGGCGCCGGAGTCGATGGCCTTGTGGTGCGCACCTTGTGGCTATACGGTCATCTGCGTTGCGTGCGGCCGAATCTGGTCACCTGGCCCCTGGCGGCGCTGGCGCGAGGTGAGGATATGCGCATCGTCAGCGATCAGTGGGGCAATCCGACATACGTTCACGATCTGGCGCGGGCCCTGGTGCAGTTGAGCCGGCAGGGTGTTGGCGGTCTGTTTCACATGGGTGGCGCAACATTTCTGACGCGCGATGAACTGGTGCGGCAGGTGGCGGCGCACTTCCACCTCGACGCCTCGGCTGTTGCCACCATGACGACCGCGTCTGCAGGCCAGGCCGCGCCACGGCCGCTGCGCTCCGGGTTGCGCACCGATAACATCGAGGCGCAGCTTGGCTGGGCCCCGGCGAGCCTGCAGGAAGGACTCGAACGAATGGCAGCGGAGCCTGATTTTCGGGAGGACTTCTCCGGTTTGCCCGATATCAACGTCTGACAGACGAGAGAAAGCACTGATTGTGACCAACAAGCTCTCTGTGTCCCTCGTGACGCCCACGTACAACGAATGCGAGAATGTCGCCCTCCTGGCAGAGGAGATTTTCGCCCTGCTGGCGTCCTGTGACGATATCGACCTCGAACTGATCATCGTCGATGACAACTCGCCGGATGGCACGGGCGCAGCCGCCGAAGCACTGACAGAGCGTTTCCCGGTGCGTGTCGTGCACCGCGCCGGCAAACTGGGCCTTGGTTCGGCGGTGATGGAGGGCTGGAAGATATCGGATCGACCCTACCTGGGAGTGATCGATGCCGATCTGAGTCATGATCCATCGATTCTGCCGGGTCTCGTGCGCGGTCTGCGGGAACACTCGTTGACCATGGGCAGCCGCTTCGGTGTCACGAGCCAGGTGGAGAAATGGGCCTTGCACCGCAGGCTGATCTCCATTGTCGGCGTCGGCCTGGCCCGCATGATCACCGGCGCCGAGGATCCGCTGTCTGGCTATTTCTTCCTGCGCCGCGAGGTGATCGGTGGCGACTTTGAGCTGACCTCCAGTGGCTACAAGATCCTGCTTGAGATCCTCGTCAAGGGGCAGTACACGTCGCACACCTCGACACCTTTTGTGTTCCGCAACCGCCAGTTCAGCGCCAGCAAATTGAACTGGCGGGAACATGCCCTGTTCCTCAAGCAGATCCTCATCTTCGGGCTGCGCCGGCTGCTGGGACGCAAACCGGGTTCATGAGCACGATGGATTACGACCTGAGCGTCGTCATTCCCAGTTACAACACGCGGGACCTGATGGAACAGGCCCTGCGTACCGTTGCCGAGGCCGCCGCCGGGATTCGTGTCCAGGTCATCGTCATCGACAACGCCTCGCGCGACGGCAGCGCCGACATGGTGGCTGAGCGCTTCCCCGATGCCGAACTGATCCGCAATGAGCGCAATCTTGGCTTCGGTGGCGCCAACAACGCCGCCTTCGCCCGCGTTCGTGGCCGCCACATCCTGCTGCTGAACTCGGATACCATCGTGCGTCCCGATACGCTGCGCACCATGGTTGCTTTCATGGATGAGCACCCCGAGGCGGGCGCCGCCGGCTGCCGGATTCTCAATCCCGATGGTACGCTGCAGCTCGACTGCCGCCGCGGGTTTCCGACCCCCGCAGCAGCTTTCTACAAACTCAGTGGTCTGAGTCGGATGTTTCCGCAGAGCCGGCGGTTTGCCCGATACAATCTGACCTTTCTGGATCCTGACGAGGTCAACGAGGTCGATGCGCTGTCCGGGTCCTGCATGATCGTGCGGCGGCAAGTGCTGGAGGAAGTCGGAGGCTTCGACAAGGCCTACTTCATGTATGGCGAGGATCTTGACTGGTGTTTCCGTATGCGCGAGGCCGGCTGGAAGATCTACTACACGCCGGCGACGGAGATCATCCATTTTCGTGGTGAAAGCGGCCGCGCTGAATCCCTGCGGATTCAGTACCGCAAGAACGAGGCGATGGCGATTTTCGTCGGCAAACACATGCGGCGCCGGTATCGCTTCTTCCCCGTTACGCTGCTGCATGTCGGCATCGTCCTCTACGGGCTCTACTGCCTGTTGGGGCCCCTGCTGCGCAAGCTGATACTGCCCGCCATCGACGGTCTGCTGGTGCTGTTCGGCGTCTATCTCGCCGTCGCCCTGCGTTACCATCCCGACCTTGCGCCGCTGATCCGCGGGCTGGAGCGTGCGAGTCTGGGAATCGGCCTCGACGTGCACCCGACCCGCTGGCTGGAGCCCCCGCCCTACTCCGATGGGCAGTGGCTTCTCGTCTACGCGGCGCCCGTCGTCATATGGCTGGCCTGCTTCGTGGCGCTGGGTCTGTATGACCGCAGGCGCTACTCACCGGCCTATGCCGCGTTGGCCGTGACGCTGGGTTTTGCCGGTATCGTGACGATGGTGTTTTTCTTTCCCGACTACAATTTCTCCCGCCTTGCCGCCGGGGCCGCCTGGGTATCCAACACCGTGCTCATCGCCGGTTGGCGTATGGGGGCCCGCTGGCTGACACGCTCGACCTCCGGTCGCCACCTGGGTCGTCGACGCATCCTCGTCGTCGGCACGGATGCTGCCGCCCGTCGTTTCGTCGAATGTCTGACGGCCTGGGGGGGGCTGGATGCACAGATCATCGGCTATGCCGGGACCAGTGATGAGCGGGGCCAGACCGTGGCGGGTGTTCCCGTGGTCGGCGTGGTGGAGGATCTGGCCCAGTTGACCGGGGAGTACGATGTGGACGAACTGGTTTTTACCCCTGCGAGCGTCACCGATGCCCTGCGACACGCACGTGGCGGCACGCGTCTGCGGCGGCTGCGCCAGCTGCTGCTGACCGGAGATATGCCGGGCTCCGAGTCGCCAATTCCCGTTTCGGTGGACGAGTTGCCCCTGGTGGAAATCGCGGCGGGAAGATGACGGCTTGATCGGGCCGCCAGACAAAGCCTACATTGTTGGACCCCGTATGCGGCCTGAGCCCAGCCCTGAGCCTGAGGTAGACCCGAGGTGAGAGAGTATGACTGAGCAGTCCATTGTGGGCGGGAGGACGATCTCCCTGCCCATGAGCAAAGCGCTGGAGATCAGCCTGCGCAGCCTGAAGATCCGCTTTGGCCGATCTCTGATCACGACGAGTGGCATCATTCTGGCCATCGCTTTCCTGATGTCGGTATGGAGCCAGAACGAGATCATTGGCTCGCTGCGAGCCGCCAAAAGGAGCGAGCTCAACCTCGCCCTGCAGAAGAACGGCGTCGAGACGCTCACGGCTGAGGGGGCAGACGTCTCCGTGGAGACCCAGGCGCGACTGGCGGAAGAGAGTTCCAAACAGACCTGGTTGATCAGTCTGTCCCTGCTTGTCTGTGTCGTGGGTATTGCCAATGCCATGTTGATGTCGGTTACAGAGCGATTCCGCGAGATCGGCACCATGAAGTGCCTTGGTGCACTCGACTCCTTCATCATCAAGCTGTTCCTGTTGGAATCAACCTTTCAGGGGCTGGCAGGCACCATCATCGGCATTTTTGTGGGTCTGCTGATGACTCTGACGCTGGCCCTGCTCGATTACGGCGCATTTGTCTTCGAATACTTCCCGGTGGGTGGCATCCTGCGGTCCGCCACGGCCGCCATCGTTTCCGGTACGCTGTTGTCGCTGATCGGTGCCATGATGCCTGCCTATAAGGCGGCGAAAATGGAACCTGTCGAAGCGATGCGGTCCGATTCCTGAGAGAGCACCGATGACAGAGACGACTACGATTCCGACAGGTGTCGCCCGGGTTGAACACAACGAGGGTGACGAAGAAAAGCGTACCGTCGTGCGCACCCAGGGAGTCAAAAAGATCTACAAGATGGGGGACATCGAGGTCCATGCGCTTCGCGGCGTCGACCTCGAGATCTACACCGGCGAATACCTGTCGATCATGGGCCCGTCCGGTTCAGGGAAAAGTACATTCTTCAACATGGTCGGCGGTCTCGACAAGCCCACGGAGGGCAAGGTCTACATCGACGAAGTCGATGTGGCGCAACTGGATGCCTATGAGCTTGCCTGGCTGCGCTGTCGGAAAATCGGCTACATCTTCCAGTCCTTCAATCTGATCCCGGTGATGACGGCTCTGGAGAACGTGACGCTGCCCATGGTTTTTGCCGGTCTCACAAGTGACGAGTCGCGGGACAAGGGCATGGCCCTGCTGAAAAAGGTCGGACTCGGGGAACGGTACTCGCACAAACCGAACGAATTGTCCGGTGGTCAGCAGCAGCGGGTCGCTGTCGCCCGCGCCCTGGCCAACGATCCGGCGGTGGTGCTGGCCGACGAACCCACCGGCAATCTCGATCTGAAGACGGGGACCGAGATCATCGAGTTGCTGCGCGAGATGAACGAGACCCAGGGCGTCACCATCATCTCCGCCACCCACGACCACAAGATGCTCAGTGTCTCCGACCGGGTGGTATGGATCAAGGATGGTCAGAAGGAGCGCGTCGCCCTGCGCAAGGACCTTGAGATTGAGACTGTGCACGTAGAAGGGGAGTAGGCAGGCGATCTCGACCGGCCCCATTCCCGGAGTTTGAGGCTCACCGAGGCCCGAGCCGCTCGTGCGGTTCGGGTCGTTCCTTGTACGGAGGGGCATGTTCGACATCCTGCCAGTCTATCCGCCGATGTTCTGGGTGGCGGCGGCAACAGCGGTGCTGTTTCTCGGTGTCGCCAAGGCCGGTTTCGGCGGCGGTGCCGGTGTGATCGGCACGCCGTTGATGGCTCTCACGATTCCTGTCGGGGATGCTGTGGCGCTGTTGCTGCCCCTGTTGATGTTCTGTGATCTGTTCTCCGTCTGGCACTACCGCTCGACATTCCATCGGCGCAGCGTGGCGCTGCTGCTGCCTGGCGCCGCAGTCGGGATCGCCATCGGTACGGCGTTTTTCCGGTTCTTCCTGGACAACACGGCCATTCTGCGTCTGGGTGTGGGCGTGCTGGCGCTGATCTTCGTCGCTTTTCATGTACTGCGTACGTTGGCCGGCAAGGCGCTGGAAGCGCGCCACCCGCATGCCACCGAGGGGGTGCTGCTGGGCGTCCTGTCCGGGTTCACCTCGACCCTGGCCCACGCCGGCGGTCCGCCGGTGGCCATCTACCTGTTACCCCAGCATCTGCCCAGGCAGTTGTTCGTCGGCACGACGGTGATCATTTTCTCGGCCGTCAATGCCCTGAAGGTCGCTCCCTACATCTGGCTGGACCTCTACCACGTGGGCAATCTGGCAACGGTTGTGGCGTTGGCGCCGCTGACCTTCATCGGCGTGCGTCTGGGGATCTGGCTGAACAAACGTTTCACCGATCTGTGGTTCAACCGCGTCGCCTACGCGATTCTGCTGGCGACGGGCATCAAGCTTGTTTTCAGTTGAGTTGAGCTTGACATCATCACCGGCCGCCTGTATTGTGAGAGGCCTATGACACCACTGAATAACAATGACCCTGGCATTTCTTCCGACCGCCGCTGGTGGCGCCTCTCGTCTCATCGGAGCAGGCGCGTCCACCCGTAACTGCCGGGTAGTTACACAAACTGACGGTCCTTTTCAAGGCCGCGGGCGCCCCAAGCGTCAGCGGCTTTTGTTGTTTTCAGGTCACGGACTTCCTGGGGAACTCGCGCCACCATCATGGAGCGAGACAAAGTGAAAGCGACAGTGAACGATTCATCGCCAGAGTTGCGGCCCAGCGCTGCAGAGTTTGCTGCCCTTGGGCAGGGGGGACAGACCGTCCCCATCTATCGCGAGATTCTCGCCGATACGGATACCCCCGTGTCGGCGTACATGAAGCTTCGTGGGCAGAGCGATTACAGCTTCCTGTTTGAGAGCGTGGAAGGCGGCGAGCGCGCGGCACGGTACTCGTTTCTGGGGATTCGTCCGTCACGAATCTTCCGCTCGCGCGGGCAGCAGGTGACGATGGAAGACCGCATCGGCGGCGCGACAGAGTCCTTCGAGGCCGACCCACGGCAGGCTCTGCGCGACATGATGGCGCCGTACACGGCACCACCACAACCGGGCCTGCCTCCCTTCACCGGTGGCGCTGTGGGCTATCTGGCGTATGACGGGGTTCGACTTGCGGAGGACATCCCCGAGACGGCGGCCGACGATCTGGGCCTCGATGACATGGTCTTCGCGCTGTATGAGACGGTTGTCGCCTTCGACAATCTGCGACACACGATTCTCATCATCGCCAATGCGCGTCTGGGGCAGGGCCTGTCCGCCGCCGAGGCCTACGCCGATGCTGCCGGGCGTATCAACGAGGTCGCCACCCTGCTGGCCGCGTCCGCAGCCCTCCCGGGGCTTGGTGCCGCCAGGGGCATGGGCAAAGTGCGCTCCAACATCTCCCGCGCCGATTACACCGAAGCTGTCCGTCGCTGCCTCGAGTACATCCGCGCCGGTGATATCTTTCAGGTCGTGTTTTCGCAGAGATTTCAGTTCGATATCGCCGGCGATCCCTTCGACATCTACCGTGTGCTGCGCACTGTCAATCCGTCACCCTACATGTTCCATATCACGCAGGGCAAGCTGCAGATTCTTGGCGCTTCCCCTGAGATCCTGGTGCGCGTGCAGGATGGCACACTCGAGGTGCGCCCCATCGCCGGGACCCGCGCTCGTGGCACCACACCGGAGGAGGATGAACGCCTTGCTGACGAGTTGCTGGCCGATGCCAAGGACTGTGCTGAGCATGTGATGCTGGTGGACCTGGGACGCAACGATGTGGGCCGGGTATCCGAGTACGACACCGTGCACGTAACCGAAATGATGGCGGTGGAGCGTTACTCACACGTGATGCACATCGTGTCCAACGTGCGCGGGCATTTGCGTGATGACATGGATGCCATCGATGCCCTGTTCGCCTGTTACCCGGCCGGCACGTTGTCAGGAGCGCCCAAAGTTCGGGCCATGGAGGTCATTGACGAACTCGAGCCGACACGGCGGGGAATCTATGGCGGCGCCATCGGTTACCTGGACTTCTCGGGCAATCTGGACACATGTATTGCCATCCGTACGATGCTGGTCAAGGAGGGTGTCGCCTACATCCAGGCTGGTGGCGGCATTGTCGCTGACTCCGACCCGGATGCCGAGTTTCAGGAGACGGTGAATAAGGCCATGGCTCTGCTGCGAGCCGCAGAAATGGCCAGCCGTGGCAGCGTCGTGCCCTCGCAGCAGGCCATCAACGGCCTGCTGGAAGGCATGGACCCGAGTTCCCTGGAGGCGCCGCAGTGATACTCATCCTCGATAACTACGACAGCTTTACCTACAACCTCGTGCAGTATATGGGCCAACTGGGGGCCGACGTCGTCGTGCACCGCAACGACAAGATCACCTGTGCGCAGATCGCCCGTCTGGCACCGGAGAAAATCGTCATCTCCCCCGGGCCCTGCACGCCGAACGAAGCGGGCATCTCCATGGCAGTCGTGGAACAGTTCGCCGGCAAAGTGCCGATCTTCGGCGTCTGCCTGGGGCACCAGTCCATCGGTCAGGTGTACGGCGGCACCGTGTCCCGTGCGCCCTATATCATGCATGGCAAGACCTCCGAAATTCATCATGACGGCGAGGGGATCTATGCGGGTCTGCCCAATCCATTCACGGCAACGCGCTATCACTCGCTGATCGTCGAGCGTGACTCTGTCCCTGAGTGCCTGCGTATTGTCGCCGAAACGGAGGACGGCCTCGTCATGGGCCTGCGGCACCGGGATCTGGCAGTCGAAGGCGTGCAGTTCCATCCCGAATCCATCCTGACGCGGCAAGGCCAGCGCCTGCTTGCCAACTTCCTGGGTGTCCCATACCTGCCATCGACGGAGGTGCTACCATGATTCAGCAGGCGATTGCTGCACTGATCGGCGGCGACGATCTCGACCGCAAGACAGCGCACGGAGTCATGCTGCAGATCATGACCGGCGGCGCGACGGACGCGCAGATCGGCGGCTTCCTGATGGCGCTGCGGGCCAAGGGTGAGACCGTTGATGAGATCGCCGGGTTCGCTGAGGTCATGCGTGACAAGGCCACAGCAATCACCGGTGGTGGCGACAGGCTGATCGACACGTGCGGCACCGGTGGGGATGGCTCCGGTACCTTCAATATTTCGACGACCGTCGCTTTTGTCGCCGCCGGTGCCGGCTGTATCGTGGCCAAACATGGCAACCGGGCCATGTCGAGCAAGTGTGGTTCGGCGGACGTTCTGGCCGAACTCGGTGTCAATGTCGAAGCCACGGCGGCAACCGTCAGCAGGTGCCTCGATGAGGCGGGCATCGGTTTTCTCTTCGCCCCCGCTCTGCACGGTGCCATGAGACATGCCATCGGTCCACGCAAGGAACTGGGCACCCGCACCGTCTTCAACGTGCTGGGACCGCTGACCAATCCGGCCGGGGCCCGACGCCAGCTCATCGGTGTGTTCGCCCCCGAGCTGACGGAGAAAATGGCCGCCGTGCTGGCTGCACTGGGCTCGGAGAGAGCCTTTGTGGTCCACGGCAGTGACGGCCTCGACGAGATCACCATCACCGGACCCTCCAGGGTCAGCGAGCTGGCCGATGGCCACGTCCGCACCTACGAGGTCGAGCCCGGTGACTTCGGCGTGGCCCCAGCGCCGGCGGCGGCCCTGCGGGGCGGTGAGGCTCAGGTGAACGCCACGATTCTGCGGGCGGTTCTTGATGGCGGCAGCGGCCCGTGCACGGATGTGGTCTTGATGAATGCGGCGGCGGCCATCACCGCCGGGGGCCTGGCGGCGAATCTGACCGAGGGCGTGGACATGGCGCGGCAGTCCCTCCTGTCGGGCAAGGCCAAACAGGCATTGGCCCGCCTCATCAAGGTCAGCAACGGCTAGGCGGTATGGCGACCATTCTCCAGCAGATCGCCGCGTACAAGAGGGACTTTGTCGCCCGGCGCCGAGCCGGGCAATCCCTGGCCGATGTCTGCGCCCGCGCGCAGGATACGCCGGCGCCGCGCGACTTCGCCGGCGCCCTGCGCGCGGACGGTCTGTCGCTGATTGCCGAAGTCAAGAAGGCGTCGCCATCCAAGGGGGTGATCCGTGTGGACTTCGACCCGGAGGCGATCGCCGAGGCCTATGCCAGCAACGGGGCCCGCGCGCTTTCCGTGCTCACCGACGAGGCGTACTTTCAGGGCTGCGACGAGTTTCTGCGGGTGGCCCGCAGCGCTGGTGGTATCCCGGTGTTGCGCAAGGACTTCACCATTGATCCCTACCAGATCCATGAGGCCCGGCTCATCGGCGCCGACGCGATCCTGCTGATCGTGGCACTGATGGATGGTGGACAACTGGAGGATTTCCAGGGGATCGGCCGCGACCTGGGTCTGGCCGTTCTTGTCGAGTCGCATACAGTCGACGAGCTCGAGCGGGCTCTGGAGTCTGGTGCGGATCTGGTGGGCATCAACAATCGGGACCTGCAGACCTTTGCCACCGATCTGGATACAACCTTCCATCTGCGGCCGTACGTGCCGCCGGGTATCACCATTGTGAGCGAGAGCGGCATCGACAGCCACGATCATGTGCGGCAACTGGATGAAGCCGGCGTGGACGCCATCCTCGTGGGGGAGTCCCTCATGCGCCAGGCCGACGTAGGGGCCGCCGTGCGGCTGCTGCTGCACGGCCAGGAGGCGCGATGACGGCCAAGCCGCGCGTATTTTCCGGGATCAAGCCGTCCGGGGATCCGCACCTGGGCAACTATCTGGGCGCGATTCGCAATTGGGTCAATGATCAGGGCCGCTACGACAACTTTTTCTGTGTCGTCGATCAACATGCCATTACCGTGGCCTACGACCCCGCGAACCTGCGGACCAACCTGCGCCAGCTGGCGGCTCTGCTGGTGGCCTGTGGCATCGACCCGGCCCGATCCTGTCTGTTCGTTCAGTCCCACGTAGCGGAGCACACGGAACTTGCGTGGTTGCTGACCTGCACGACGCCAATGGGTTGGCTCGAACGCATGACGCAGTTCAAGGACAAGTCTGTCGGTGGCCAGCGCGAGCGGGTCAGTGCCGGGCTGTTCACCTACCCGGCCCTGATGGCGGCTGACATCCTGCTCTACGACACGCTTGTGGTGCCTGTCGGCGAAGATCAGAAGCAACACGTCGAACTGGCCCGCGACCTTGCGGCGCGCTTCAATCACCTGTACGGCGTGGCTTAACGGTTTCACGAACCGGTGATTCGAGAGGTCGGGGCCCGGGTCATGGGGCTCGACGATCCGACGAAAAAGATGTCGAAATCTGACGAAGGGACGAACCGCACGATCGATCTGCTGGACAAGCCCAAAGTGATTCAGAAGAAGTTCGCCCGCGCCGTCACCGATTCCGACGGACAGATTGTCTTCGACGACAACAGACCGGGGGTGACCAATCTGCTGACGATCCATCAGACCCTGTCCGGTCTCACAAAAACAGAACTCGAGGCGCGTTTCGCTGGCCGGGGGTATGGTGATTTGAAAAAGGAACTGGGTGAGCTTGTCGTGGCGGCCCTGGCACCGATCCAGCAACGCTACATCGAACTCACCGAGGACCCGCAGACTCTCGATCAGATCCTCGCCGACGGTGCCGCTCGGGCGCAGGCGGTGGCGGCGCAGACCATGTCGCGCGTACGGCAAGCCATGGGATTGAGGTAGGATGACACAGGAATCAATGGATATCAGTGACTGGCGGGCAAAGATCGACACAGTGGATCAGATTCTGGTGGACCTGGTCAATCGGCGGCTCGAATTTGCCATCGAAATCGGCCGGATCAAACGTGCCAGTGGCCAGCAGGTGCGCGACGCGGCGCGCGAACGGGAACTGATTGAACGCCTGCAACGCTACAACAACGGTCCCATGAGTGATGCTGCGATCAACGAACTGTTCACCCGGATCATTGCCGAGGCGCGCATCCTCGAAGGCGAGACGTCGTAGGACGAACGTGGCCTTCGAGCGTATCAGCATCATTGGCGTCGGACTGATCGGCGGTTCGCTGGGTCTGGCTTTGCGGCGCATCGGTTTTGCCGGCGAGATCGTCGGCGTCAGCCGGGACGAAACGATCACCCAAGCTGTCGCCATCGGCGCTGTGGATCGGGGCGTCGACTACCAGCACCTGGCCGACGGTGTCGGCCAGGCGGATCTGGTCTTCATCTGTTCGCCGATCCAGCATATCATCGACACGCTGCCGGCGATCATGAGGGGCGTCGCGCCTGGCGCCCTCGTCACGGATGTGGGCAGCACAAAACGGCGAATCGGCGATGCCGCCAGAAGCATCGGCCGCACGGACGCGTTCTTCATGGGTGGTCATCCCATGGCGGGCTCAGAGAAGTCGGGCGTGACGGCCGCCGATCCGTTCCTGTTCCAGAATGCGATCTACATCCTCGTCCCCGACAGCGGTGTGCCGCAGTCGCTGCATCATGGCCTGCGGGAGCTGATTCGCTCTCTCGGGGCGCGCGTCCTGGAGTTGACGGCCGATACACATGACACGGTCGTGGCTGCGATCAGTCACCTGCCGCAGTTGCTGGCGACCTGTCTGGTGGAGATGGTGGGTCACCTCGACGAGGCCAGTGATGAGAAGGCTTTCCTGACGTTGGCAGCGGGTGGTTTTCGTGATATGACGCGCATCGCTTCCAGTCCCTTTGCCCCGGTCTGGCGGGACATCTGTGGTACCAATCCGGACCGCATCCGGGCGATGGTCGACAAGTATCAGCAGGCCCTGTCGCGCCTGGCCGACAGCGTCGGAGCCGATGACCTGGCGACGAGTTTCGCTTTCGCCAATCAGGTGCGCAACGGCATCCCGCGCGATACGAAAGGTTTCATTCACCGTCTGTCCGAAGTGCTTGTCGTGTGTGAAGACAAGCCAGGTGTGATTGCCGAGATTGCCACGGCCATGGCCGCAGAGGGTGTCAACATCAACGATATCGAGGTTGTGAAGGTGCGCGAAGGTCTGGGAGGAACGCTGCGGCTGGGATTTGATGATGACCAGGTGGCCCGCCGCGCCCTGGCGGTGCTGCAGCGTCTGCGGTATGAGGCAAGGCGCCTGTGAGTGAGGTGTCTGCCAGTGAGGGTGTCTGCCAGTGACGTACCTGCCAGTGACGGGCCAGTGAGCGACGTGCGCACGATCACGAAGACGACGTACCTGCAGGGAGATGTGCGTGTGCCGGGTGAACTGCGTACGGCGACGCAGGCTTTCTGGCTGGCAGCCATCTCCGCGGGGACCAGTTGTTTTACCCATGTTCCCCCGGCAGCAGCAGCGACGCTCGAGTTGCTGCAGGTGCTTGGCGTCGAGGTCACCCGTGACAACGACACGGCAACTGTCGCTGGCGTCGGACTGCACGGTCTGCGTCAGTCGCAGGACGTGATCGATCTGGACATTCCGGAACCGGCGCTGTTGCCGGCGGTGGCGATTCTGTCGCAGCAGACCTTTGTGTCCCGCGTACGCATCCCCGCCCCGTCGCGGGATGCGGTTGCGCAACTGCTCGGCTTGCTGGCCCGCACGGGAGCGGCATACGCACAGCAGGACGAACTGCTGCTGCGCCTCGACGGCACCGAAAGTCCCGTCGGGGTCACATACGAGGAAAGCGACCTGCCCGGTTCGGTGAAACTGGGCCTGCTGACGGCAGGGCTTTTTGGCGACAAGCCG